>JAISOP010000047.1 GCA_031275525.1 Tannerella sp. | reverse complement strand
CCGTTCATGCATTAGGAACGACCCCGTTCATGCATTAGGAACGGTTCCGTTCATGCATCAGGAACGGCAGCTTCCCGGTTCATTCTTTGGATTTGAAGGGATGACAAAGGGATGTGACCCATTCATGGCGCCTCCAAAAAAGAATGAACCGGGTGGCCTGAAATTTTGCCGGGTTGAAAAAAGAGCCTACTTTTGTTACAAAAAAAGTGCAACTAAAAAACAACGAAATGATGACTGATGTTAAACCGATTTTTGAAAAAGCCGAAAAAAAGATGGCGGATGCCATTGCTTTTTTAGACGAAGATTTAGCGCGAATCCGCGCAGGAAAAGCCAACCCGAAGATTCTGGATGGCGTCAAAGTGCCTTATTACGGCAATCTGGTTCCACTCACGAGCGTGGCTTCGATTAGTACGCCGGATGCCAAAACCCTGTTGATTACGCCGTGGGAAAAACCGATGATCAGGGACATTGAGAAGGCCATTCTCAACTCCGATGTGGGTATTACGCCGGAAAACAACGGTGAAGTGATCCGTTTGGGAATACCTCCGCTGACGGAAGAGCGTCGCCGTGCACTGGCCAAACAAGCCAAACATGAAGCGGAAAGTGCGAAAATCAGTATCCGCAATGCGCGTCGCGATGCCATTGAAGCGCTGAAAAAGAGCGTAAAGGACGGAGTGTCCGAAGATGTGTCCAAAGACGCCGAAGCCGGTATGCAGAAAAGCCACGACCGGTATATCCGGAAAATCGACGAACTCTACGCCGCCAAGGAAAAGGAAATCCTGACGGTATAAGAGGTGAGTATGCAGGGGCTTGTGATTAAAAATACCGGTAGTTGGTATTCCGTACGGACAGACGACGGACGATTGGTCGAATGTAAAATCAGGGGAAATTTCCGTCTGAAATCAATCCGGAATACCAATCCGGTCGTGATCGGCGACCGGGTACGGATCGAAATAAACCAGGAGGGTACCGCCTTTATCATGGCCATCGAAGCACGCAGGAACTACATGATTCGCAAGTCCTCCAACCTGTCTAAGCAAACTCATATCCTGGCGGCCAACATAGACCAGGCCATGCTGGTGGTGACGGTGAAATATCCGAAAACAACGACCGTGTTCATCGACCGTTTCCTGGCGACAGCCGAAGCCTATCGTATTCCGGTTCATCTGGTGTTCAACAAGATCGATCGTTATGACGAGGAGGACATCAACTATCTGGAAGCGCTGATGCAACTCTATCTGGGGATCGGTTACCCGTGTTCCTCGATTTGTGCCCTGACCGGGGAAGGAATAGATACCCTGCAAAGGTTGCTGGCAAAGAAGGTAACCTTGTTGTCCGGACATTCGGGTGTCGGCAAATCGACCATCATCAACCGGATCCTTCCGGAAGCGAACCTCCGGACAAATGCCATTTCGGAATACCACAAAAAGGGGACGCACACGACTACGTTCTCGGAGATGATGCCGCTCCGGGAAGGTGGTTACGTGATCGATACGCCCGGTATCAAGGGATTCGGGACGATCGAAATGGAAGGTGTGGAAATAGCACACTATTTCCCGGAGATATTCCGGTATTCGGCAGATTGCCGGTTTCACAACTGCACGCATCGCCACGAGCCGGGATGCGCCGTCCTGAAAGCGCTCGAGGCACACAACATCAGTGAATCCCGCTATAAAAGTTACCTGAATATCCTCGAGGATAAGGATAACAACAAGTACCGTGAGGCATATTGATAGAAACCCCGGAATGAACGGAGAATTGAGAATTGAGAATTCAATGGGGCTGCGTGACAGGCTAAACAATTCTCACTTCTCAATTTATTCTATATCTATTTTCACCAGAACATATTTTGCCGGAACGACGGCTAAGGGGGCGATACTTTTTGACACACCCTCTTTTTTGTGCCCTCACGAAACCTTTTCCCTTTACATTCCGAACACGGCGCACAGGATGAGTCCGCGGCATGGAGAACTGGGTGTTGCAGGACGGGCAATGGTATATGCCGAACAGGTCGGGTTTCATAAATCCCGGGCAATCCTTCTCCACCAGCCCGGCCTCTTGGCCGCAGAGCAAACATGCAGTAGATCCGGGCAGCGTCCCTGCGGTTTGAATGTTTTCGATTTCTTGTTGCATAAATATATCGGATAATCATTGATATAGGGAACACGTGTGATTCATAGGTTAGGGAATACATGTTCCATAGGTTATGATTCATTCCCTTCTCCATTCCTTCGCTACCGTCAGACGATGCCCGAAAATCCCATGAAGGCCATCGCCAGCAATCCGGCCGTGATCAGCGCGATGGGCACGCCTTCCATGCCTTTGGGCAACCGAACCATGCTCAACTGTTCGCGAAGACCCGCAAACAGGGTGAGCGCCAGGCCGAAACCGATAGCTGTCGAAACGGCAAAGGCCACGCTTTCGAGCAGGTTAAAGTCCCTTTGTATGACCATGATCACCACCCCCAGGATGGTGCAGTTTGTGGTTATCAGCGGCAGGAACACGCCCAGGGAATGGTAGAGCGCCGGCGATATTTTTTTCAGGACTATTTCGGCCATCTGCACCAGCGCGGCGATAATCAGGATGAAGACGATGGTCTGCAGGAAACCGATCCCGAGCGGTTCGAGCGCCGCCCGGCGGATGATGAAGGTGATGATCGTCGAAACGGTCATTACAAAAGCGACGGCGCCACTCATGCCGGCGGCTGTTTCGATTTTCCGGGAAATCCCGAGGAAGGGGCAGATGCCCAGGAACTGCGCCAAAACGATGTTGTTGACAAATACGGCGCCGATAAAGATGAAGATATAAGCTGTCATGGGGGGTTATACTTTCCTGATTTTGTTAATTATGGCAATCAGGTATCCCAGGGCGATGAAGGCGCCCGGGGCGAGTACCATCACCAGGATGCCGAACGATTCGGGGTAGAGGGGGTAGGAGAAAATCCGTCCCGTCCCCAGCAGTTCGCGCACGGCGCCCAGCAGGGTGAGCGCAAACGTGAATCCGAGGCCGGCGCCGATGCCGTCCAGCATCGACTTGAATACGCCGTTTTTGGCGGCAAACGTCTCGGCGCGTCCCAGCACGATGCAGTTGACCACAATCAGCGGGATAAACAGCCCCAAACTTCCGTACAGCGCAGGGAGACAGGCCTGCATCATCATTTCCACCGCCGTAACGAAGGTGGCTATAATCACGATGAAGGTCGGGATGCGTACCTTGTCCGGGATGAGGTTCTTCATCGACGAGATGGCCATGTTGGAGCAGATCAGCACAAAGGTGGTGGCCAGTCCCATGCTCAGCCCGTTCAGCGCGGAAGTCGTGGTGCCCAGCGTGGGGCACATGCCCAGCAGCAGCACGAAAATCGGGTTTTCCTTCACCATCCCGTTCAGCAGGATGTGGAGATGATTAGTTGCTTTCATATTTTATGTATTCGTTCATTGTTTGTTTCACATCCCTTCCTCCCTGCCGGCGTCGGCCGGGGAGGTGGCGCCGCTGGCGGCGTCGATGGCTCCGGGAGCGTTCGCATAAACGGCATACGCCTGGCGTACGGCTTCCAGGAAGGCGCGGCTGCTGATGGTGGCGGCGGTGATGGCATCGACCTCGCCGCCGTCCTGCGCCACGGTCAGGGCATCGAGGGCCGGATTCTTGCCGATAATCGAGTTGTTCCGCCCTCCGGAGCTTGCTTCATACCCCGTGAGCCGTTCCAGCAGGCTCTTTTTTACCTGAACCGCCGGCTTGAACCATTCGACGATTTTCGTCCCCAGTCCGGGCGTTTCCTTCTGTTCCAGCACCGAATAACCGGTAATAAGTCCCTGTTCGTCGAAGCCGACCATGATCTTTATTTCGCCGTTGAATCCTTTCCGGGAAAAGGACGTGACGGCCGCGCCTGCAAAACGGTCTCCGTCGTATGCCCGGTAGATTTCAAACGTTCCCAGGTTTTCCACTTCCACCTTTTCCGGCTCATCCAGGCGTTCGTGCGGGGGCAGCACCTCTTTGACGGCGCGTTGTTGTCCGGCCGTTCTCGAGGCGGCAATCGGCGCTTCGGTAAGGGAATAGACCGAGGCCAGCGCCGCGGCGGCCAGCAGCGAGACGCCCGCCAGCGCCAGCAGCATATTGATAAAACTTGATTCCGGCTTTGCCATTGTTATTTCTTCCCTCCGTATCTTGCGGGTTTGACATACATATTAATAAGCGGCACGAAGGCATTCATGATCAGGATGGCAAAGGAGATGCCTTCCGGATAGGAACCAAACAGGCGGATGACCACCGTGAGGATGCCGATACCGGCTCCGTAGAGCCACATGCCGGGAACGGTCATTGGCGAAGTGACGTAGTCCGTCGCCATGAAAAAGGCGCCCAGCAGCAATCCTCCCGTAAAGAGATGAATCCAGGGCGAAACATAGGTGGCCGGGTCGATCAGGTGGAGGATATCGGTAAAAATAAACACCGT
>JAISOP010000041.1 GCA_031275525.1 Tannerella sp. | reverse complement strand
TTTGACCTGTATTTTGAGGGGGTACGATTTGGGTTACAAACTTTGTCCGTTTATGTCTTCTTTCCGTCTTTCGCCAAAGACAAAAAAGTGAATCAAAATCGCTTAATTTGCTGTTACCCTGACTTTTGTCCTACTTTAGTCCCTCTTTGTCTGCATACGCCCTTATAAGGGTCGAGAGAGAGAGAGAGAGAGAGAGAGAGAGAGAGAGAGAGAGAGAGAGAGAGAGTAACAAAATAGTGAGGAGAAACAAATCAAACGGCATAAAAATACTTAAATTCTTTATGTCTCTGTCCCTGCTGTCTCCGGATATTGTTGCATCTGTCGTAAAAAAGGAGTCTCTGTTCATCATTTTTCGCCTATATCTTCATAAAAACGGGGTAAAGGTATGTATTTTGTGGAAACGGCAACAGATAGAATACGGAAAAGGTTCATGGATTTACGAAAGATTAACCCTTTGAAGCAGAAAAGAGTTAAAAGAAGGGGGGAGGAGGATTTCTCCCTCATGCTTTATGCGATCGACCCGACACCCTATTTTTTCAACTTTGCTTTCAGATACCGTCCGGTGTACGATTCCCCGCAGGCGGCGATGTCGCGGGGCGTACCGGCGCAGACTAAGTAGCCGCCCGCCTTTCCGCCTTCGGGGCCAAGGTCGATGACGTAGTCCGCACATTTGATGACGTCCGGGTGATGCTCGATGACGACAATCGTATGCCCTTTGGCGATGAGCGCCTGAAAGGCGTTCAGCAGCGTCTTGATGTCGTGAAAGTGCAGGCCGGTCGTTGGCTCGTCGAAGATGAACAGCATCGGCTCGGGCTTTTCCATGCTCAGGTAAAAGGCCAGTTTGACCCGCTGGTTTTCGCCGCCGGAAAGCGTCGAGGAGGTCTGTCCCAGTTTGATGTACCCCAATCCGACGTCCTGCAGGGGCTTCAATTTCCGGACAATCTTTTGCGGCTGGGCGCCGGGATGTTGCCCGAAAAACTCAATCGCCTGGTTGATGGTCATCTCCAGCACATCATGGATGTTGGCGCCGTGAAACTCCACTTCGAGCAATTCCGACAGGAAACGCTTCCCGTGACAGACTTCACATTCCAGCGTGATGTCGGCCATGAACTGCATCTCGACGGTAATGCGTCCCTCGCCCTTACACTCCTCGCAGCGTCCGCCTTCCTTGTTGAACGAAAAGGAGGCCGCCGAATAGCCCATCTGCTTGGCCAGGGGCTGGTCGGCAAACAGTTTGCGTATTTCGTCGTAGGCCCCGATGTAGGTCACCGGATTGGAACGCGAACTTTTGCCGATGGAGTGCTGGTCAACAAACTCAATCGCCCGGATTTGCCGGTAATCGCCGGTGATTTCGTGGCACTCTACGGACGGTTGTGCATTGTCCAGCAGCCGCCGTACGCCTTCATAGAAGACGTCGCGCACCAGCGAACTTTTGCCCGACCCGCTCACGCCCGTCACGACCGTCATTACGTGTAACGGGAACTTCACGCTGACGCCTTTCAGGTTGTTCCTACATGCGCCCCGGACTTCGATGTACTGGTTCCATTTCTTGGTGAAAGCGGGAATATCAACCGTCTCTTTCCCGGTCAGGTAGCGCACCGTGTGGCTGTCGCTGTCCTGCGGCAACCCGTTCACCGGCCCCTGGAAGACGACCTCGCCGCCCAGCCGTCCGGCTTGCGGGCCGATGTCGATGATGTAATCGGCCGTGCGGATGATTTCCTCGTCGTGCTCCACGACAATGACGGTGTTGCCCTGGGCCTGGAGCCGGCGCAAGACCCGAATCAGCAGGTCCGTGTCACGCGGATGCAGGCCGATGCTCGGTTCGTCGAGGATATAGAGCGAACCCACCAGGCTGCTTCCCAGCGAGGTGGCCAGGTTAATCCGCTGGCTTTCGCCGCCCGAGAGGGTGGACGACAGCCGGTCGAGCGTCAGGTAGCCCAGCCCGACGTCCAGCAGGTACTGAATCCGGTTCCCTATTTCGGTCAGCAGCCGCTTGGCAACGGCGGCGTCCGTTTCGTTCAGTTGCATCCGGTCGAAAAAGACCTTCAACTCGGTTACGGGCAGGGTCACCCATTCGGCAATCGACTTGCCCCCGACTTTCACATACAGTGCGCCGGCTTTCAGGCGACTGCCCCCGCAGGAAGGACACGTTGTCTTGCCCCGGTAGCGCGCCTGCAACACCCGGTACTGGATTTTGTAAAGATTGCTTTCGACGAACCTGAAAAAGTCGTCAATGCCTTGCACGTTTTTGGCTCCGTGCCACAGCAGGGATTTCTCGGCCTCGGTCAAATCGGCATACGCGCGGTGCATCGGGAAATCATACCGGGCCGACCGGCGGATGAACTCGCGCTGCCATTCGCTCTGTACCTCCCCCTTCCAGCAGGCCACGGCGCCTTCGTAAACCGACAGGCGCCGGTCCGGTATCACCAGGTTTTCGTCAATGCCCAGCACCTTCCCCAAGCCTTCGCACGTGGGACAGGCGCCGGCCGGGTTATTGAAATTGAACATCCAGTCCGAGGGTTCTTCAAAGGCCATTCCATCGGCTTCGAACTTCTTTGAAAATTCATGCACGACAGTTTCGTCCGCTAACCAGACCCGCAGGCGGCAGGTGTCGCGGCCTTCGTAAAAGGCTGTTTCGACGGAATCGGCCAGCCGACTCGCCAGCAGTGGGTCGTCGGATACTTCCAGGCGGTCAATCAGCAGTTCCACGCCCGTTTCCGGCAGCTCGGGACGGTCCAGCACGTCGCCGATGCGGCTCGCCTCGCCGTTGATTTCCAGCCTCGCATAGCCTTCCTTGCGGAGGATGTCCAGTTGCTCGCGCATCGTGCGGCCTGCGGGAAGGACCACGGGCGCATAAACGGCCAGGCGGGTGCCGGCGGGATAGCTCAACGCCGTTTTCACCACGTCGCTCACCTGGTGTTTCTTCACCTCCCTGCCCGAAACGGGCGAGACGGTTTTCCCTATCCGCGCAAAGAGCAGGCGGAGGTAGTCGTAAATTTCCGTCGATGTCCCGACGGTGGAGCGCGGATTGCGGACGTTCACCTTCTGCTCGATGGCGATGGCGGGCGGAATGCCCTTGATATAATCGCATTCCGGTTTGCTCATCCGCCCGAGGAACTGGCGGGCGTAGGCCGAAAGACTCTCCACATAACGCCGCTGCCCCTCGGCATAGAGCGTGTCGAAGGCCAGCGACGACTTCCCGCTGCCCGACAAACCGGTGATGACCACCAGCTGGTCGCGTGGAATATCCACGTCTATATGTTTAAGATTGTTGACCCGCGCGCCTTTGATATGAATACAGGCGTCGCCTGCCGCTACCCTCTCCTTTCGCATCGGACTTCCGTGGTTTTGAATCCCGAATCAGCGGATGGCCTCCAGCGCGGCCACTAAGAAATCCCGTACTTTCCCGACCGAATCAATCTTCACGGCTTCGTTCGGCGAATGTGGAAATACCAGGTCCGGCCCAAACGAAATCATCTCCATATCGGGATACGCTTCCTGAATGATACCGCATTCCAGCCCGGCGTGTATGACCTTGACGGCCGGGTCTTTGCCGTACAGCCTGCGGTACGCCTCCCGCAGGGTTTTCAGGAGGGGCGAATGGACGTCGGGCTGCCAGCCGCCATACGTATTGCCGTGTTCGATTTTGGCTCCGGCCAGCGCAAAAACGCTCTCCAGCGAAGAACAAAGGGCTTCCTTCCGGCTCTCGGAGGAACTGCGTACCAGTATCCGAATCTCTATTTGCCCTTTGGAAGACTCGACCATCGCCAGGTTCGAGGACGATTCCACCGTGTCGGGGAAATTGTGCAACATGTCGGCCACGCCGTCCCGGCAGCCTTCCACCGCATTAATCAGGTCGTCCTGCACTTCTTCCGGGATCAGCGCCGCCGGCGGTGGCGTCATCTCTGCCGAGAAGGAGATACCCTCCGTTTCGATGCCGGCATATTCCGTGCGCCACAATTCCCGGCAGTCCGCCACAAATTCCCACAAGGCCTCTACGTTGTCGTTCGGCAGCGTGATGACGGCAACGGCCTCGCGCGGGATGGCGTTCCGCGCCGAACCGCCCTTCACGCAGGCCAGCCGTGCGCCGTAATCGCGTACGGCTTCCTTCAGGAAACGGAACATCAGTTTGTTTGCATTGGCGCGCCCCAGGTGGATATCGATTCCCGAATGACCGCCCAGCAAACCGGTTAGCGTCACTTTGACGGACACATCGCCTTCAATCAGCGGTGCGCCCTTTTTGTACCGGAACGTGATATTCAAGTCCGTTCCTCCGGCGCATCCGGCAAACAGGCTGCCTTCCTCCTCCGAATCGCAGTTCAGCAGCGTACGTCCCCGCAGCCACTGGGGTTTCAGGCCAAAGGCGCCAACCATGCCTACTTCTTCGTCCACCGTAAACAACGCCTCCAGCGGCCCGTGCTTCAGCGACCGGTCGGCCAGTACAGCCAGCGTCAGCGCCACGCCGATCCCGTTATCGGCGCCCAGCGTCGTCCCGCGTGCCCTTACCCATTCCCCGTCAACAAAGGCATCAATCGGGTCGCTGAAGAAATCATGGGTCACGGCCGCGTTCTTTTGCGGCACCATGTCCAGGTGCGACTGGAGGATGACGGTTTTCCGGTCTTCCCAACCGGGCGCGGCCGGCTTGCAGATCAGGACGTTCCCGGCCTCGTCCTGCCGGGTTTCCAGCCCTTGCGCCTGGCCGAAAGCCAGGATGTATTTCGTGATGCCGTCCATGTGGCCGGTCGGACGGGGAATTTGCGTGAGGTCGTGGAAGTGGCGCCAAACATCGGATGGCTTCAGTTCTAACATACTGTTTCCCATATTTTTTGATTTTATGATGGTTTCTTTACCTTTTCGCTTTTAATTGAAAACAGGGCAATGCCGAAAAGACCGCACAATACCGTCCAGATGGATTGGAAGGCGAATACGACTGTTGTAAATGCCTTAGCCTGTATCAGATCCACCCTGAATGCGCTTAGGCCAAACACGACGGCTGCCTGCCACGGCCCCAGTCCGCCGTTGGAGGGTATCCCCATGCTGAGGCTGCTCACGGCAAAAATAAACAGCCCGGCGGTGACGCCCAGTCCGGCCGTAAAGTCAAACGCATAGAAGGTGATGAAGAAATACAGGAAATAGGACGCCCAGAGGCTCAGGGTGTAGGCGAAAAAACACAGTTTGCGTTCCATACGCCGGATTTGCAGGAGGTCTTTCCAAAGGGAGGTGAAAAAATGAATGATTTTTTGGACGACAAAGTTTTTCCGTAGCAAAAACATCACGGAAACGATGAGCGCCAGCAAAATCATACTACCGATGTAGAACGAAGGCGAAACGAGCCATCCGGGAAGGTCGAACTCATGCATGTTTTTGTAAAAGATACGGGCATTCAGCGAAATAGCCAGCAAGAAAATCAGGGCGACCATAATCATGTCAAACAGGCGATCGACAATCACTGTACCAATTAACTTGGTCAGCGGTATTTTTTCTTCCTTCGCCACCACGCCGCACCGCCAGATTTCCCCCGCGCGCGGCAGGGCGAAGTTGACGGCATAGTTCCCCAGTACGGCGTATATCAGGCGGGACTTGCGCGGCCGGTAGCCCAGCGGACGGATTAGTAAATCCCACCGCAATCCGCGAATCAGGTTCCCGGAAAGACCGAAAATCAGGGACAAGGTCAGCACATACCAGTTGGTTCCGAGGATATTTGCCCATAGTTCGTGAAAATCGGTTTTGGCGTATAAAAAATATAAAATTACCACCCCCAACACCAGCGGGATGAGCACCTTCAATATCTGCGTTAATTTGCCGGCCATATCTATCGTTCTATTTCTATTTTTTTATTATTTTTGCCAGCCGCAAAGGTACTATTTTTCCAGAGAAATTGATGTATAGTAGAAAGATACTTCCCAAAAAAGCGCTGGGACAACATTTCCTGAAGGATGCGGACATAGCGCGACGCATTGCCGCGACGCTGTCCGGATACCGCGGGCTGCCTGTGCTGGAGGTGGGCGCGGGGACGGGCGTGCTTACGCGTTTCCTGCTGGACGAAGGTCATGACTTGTCCGTGGTCGAGGTGGACCGGGAGTCGGTGGACTATCTGCGCCGGCATTTCCCGCAACTCTCCGGTCGTATCCTGGCCGAAGATTTCCTCCGGCTCGACTTGGCGGCGCTCTATCCGGGGAAACCGTTTTGCATGATTGGGAATTACCCGTACCACATTGCCAGCCAGATATTCTTCAAAGCGCTCGATAGCCGGGAACAGGTCATCTGCTGTGCGGGGATGATTCAGAAGGAAGTAGCCGAACGGCTGGCCGCCGGGCCGGGCGGCAGGACGTACGGGATTATCAGCGCATTGATACAGCCCTGGTACGACGTGGAATACCTGTTCACCGTCGGCGCGGAAGTGTTTGACCCGCCCCCAAAGGTGCAGAGCGCCGTGATACGCATGACCCGGAACGGTCGCAAGGCGCTGGACTGCGGCGAATCGCTCTACCGCCAGGTGGTCAAAACGGCCTTTAATCAACGCCGCAAGACCTTGCGTAACTCCCTGAAATCGCTGCTGGGGAAGGATTTCCCTGATTATGCGCTGCCGGTCTTTGACCTGCGCCCCGAACAACTGTCGGTCGAACAGTTCATGGCACTTACGCGCCTGGCAGAACGGGGATAGCGGGGACACGGCAATGCCCTCAAGTGATACTTGAAAGGAAAGGGTTTGCGGAAAACAGACTCGTAAAAGGAAGGGTTATTTCCGGACAATTTCTTCGCCGGCTCGCAAAAAAAGCTGAAAAACAGGCAGAAAACGAATCCATCTCCCTTCCGGATGAATTTCATCTCGGGAGAGATGAAATCCGTCCGGGGAGAAATAAAATCCGTCCGGGGAGAAACGAAATTCATCCCGGGGGAAATGAATTTCATCCCGGGGGAGATGAAATTC
>JAISOP010000020.1 GCA_031275525.1 Tannerella sp. | reverse complement strand
AGGGGCAAGAATGGAAACGCTTCTTTTCCCCTTGGGGCAGACAAGCTCCAATAAAAACTGTTTTTTCTCATTAACAGCTGATTAACTGCCCAGGATAACCTTAACCTGACGGCTATGGGGTCAAGCCCGCAATGACAGGTACATGGGGGGGCATTACGCGCGCGCGTAACATGTGTTTAAAAGGTGTGTATTAGCAGAATATTTTATTCCACCAAACATTTTAAGAATCTTTTTATTCCACTTACACATTATTTTGAAGATTGTCGTTTTGCGGCGGAAGGCCGCGATTGTTGTAAAAACCGGGACAAATGTAGGGATATTTTCCGGGATACGCAAAGCTTGTGCAGGAATTTTCGGAACTCACCGGCGCTAATTATCTAAAAACAGGGCTTTGCTGGTACATCTCACCGGCTAATCAAAAAAGTTCATGTATCTTTGCGGTGAATTAAAAATATCACTGTATGAAAAAGCGGGAAAAGCTTAGCGCTTACATCAAAGCGAACCGGAGAGGATGCAGGGAGGCTGAGTTGGAAGTATCAGCCGGATGGACGGCAAAAACAAAAGTCCATAGAAATAAAAAAAAGTATGACAGAAAAGACCGGAGTTGGCGAAACAACTCCGGTCTTTTAATTTATATGCGTTTAATTTTCTGTTTACGCATACGTTTGCTGGAAACCTTCATTCCTCAAAAAGTTTCTTAAGGTCAATTTTCAATCCTTCAAAAATAGCGACCGGCGTTTTTCCACCGTTTTTGTATTTTTATTATTGCCGTTTTTCCGCCTGTTCTATCTGCAAAGTCTTTGTCGGCTGATCGCATACTTCCGCAGGTCCGAAATACTGGATAGGCCCCGGATAAACATAATCGGTTTTTACAGCCCAAGTATCTCTTTGAGCGGCAAACACTTTGAACGGGCCGCCGTCTAATTTTACCAGCGCTTTCTGAATCACCGGCTTCATCTCGCCGTGACGGCGCTCCATGTTCATCATCATGGTGATAGGCACTCCGCCGGCAATCCATTCCGTAGCGGGAGCCGTTGTATTCCGAACGGACGACATATAACCGGTTTTCCCGGCTCCAATCAATCCGGCCGCCGTGAATCCCAACGAGTAACAATAATCCGCGTCGTAATTGGACGGAGCGGCGCAACGGCCTTCGTAACCGAAAAAGTGAACCTGAGAAGCGAATTTACCTGCGAATTTGCCTTCGTTCTTCATTTCCGCCAGACGGTTGCCCACCATTTCCGCCAACAGTTTTTCCGTTTCAATCAAAGACACCTGCACGTTTCCGTGCGGGTCGCGGTCTAAAGTCAACTGGCGGGCGACGGCTTCCGGCAAACTGGCATAAATCTTTGAATTTACAGGGCTTAACTGGTCGATGATATGCGCCCGCTGGTGTGAACGCTTGATGCGTTTAAATTCGTCTTCCTTTTGAACCAGATATTCATTCAGTTCGGCAATCAGTTTTTTCATTGCCGGAATAAATTCGATTAATCCTTCGGGAATCAAAACCGTTCCGAAATTGTTGCCGTCGGCGGCTCTTTGGGCTACAACGTCGGCGATGTATTGAACAACGTTGTCCAGGGACTGGTTTTTGGCTTCCACTTCTTCCGAGATGATGCAGATATTGGGCTGTACCTGAAGCGCACATTCCAGGGCGATATGGGAAGCCGAACGTCCCATTAACTTAATGAAGTGCCAATATTTACGGGCGGAATTACAGTCGCGCTGGATATTGCCGATGACTTCCGAATAGACTTTGCAGGCCGTATCGAAACCGAAAGACGTTTCAATCATATCGTTTTTCAAGTCGCCGTCGATGGTTTTCGGACAACCGATCACCTGTATGCCGGCTTTGATTTGGGCATAATATTCGGCCAGGATGCAAGCGTTGGTATTGGAGTCGTCGCCGCCGATAATGACCAGGGCGGAGATGTTCAGTTTTTTCAGGATTTCCAGGCCTTTGTCAAACTGTTCTTTCGTTTCCAGTTTGGTGCGTCCCGAACCGATGATGTCAAAACCGCCGGTATTGCGGTATTCGTCGATGACGTCGCCGGTTAATTCGACATATTTATGATCGACCAGTCCGCCCGGCCCCAGAATAAATCCGAACAAACGGCTCTGCGGATTCATGTCTTTGATGCCGTCGAAAATACCGGCAATAACGTTGTGTCCGCCGGGCGCCTGTCCGCCGGACAGTATAACGCCGACATTAACCGGCGAATATTGCTGTTTTTCAGTTCCTTCTACAAAGGTGACAACGGGAAGTCCATACGTGTTTGGAAATAATTCTTTGATCTCTTTTGAGTTGGAAACCGATTGGGTGGATGCTCCTTCCTGTACTTTCACAATCCCTTCCAATGTTTTCGGAACTTTGGGCTTATAGGCTGCCCGGGCAATTTGTAATGCGCTTTTAGTCATATTGATAAATGTTTTTATGAGTTCGTTAAGGCTGGCAAATTTAATCATTTTTATCCCTATTTGAAAGGTATTCCGGGAAAAAGTCAGGGTAAACACATCTAACTTAGCTAAAATGGCGGACAAATCGTCTTTGTTGCCCCAAATAAATCATCCCGTGGCTGTCTCAAAAGGACTTTTGAGACAGCCCTTATCCCGAACTCAGGTTGGTACAATCCAGAGGAAACCTATTCCACCACAAAAAAACCGGTTGCTTACGAAGAAATACCGCAGTACACGGAACGTCCAGCCAGCATTACGGAGCGACTGGCCGAAACGGTCAAGTACCTGATGGTGATGCTCTCGTATATGGGGGTGATGTTTGTGCTGGCGATCGTGCGGTTTGAAAAGTATGATGTGCGGTAGGGGAAAAGATGGGCTATATCAAAAGCCTGTTATCCCGTATTATATGCCGGGTAACAGGCTTCTGCCAAATTTCAAAAAATAAAAAACAAAAAAAGTATAAAAAACACACTAATAGCGATAGTAAGAAAAATAAAGCAGCCCTTAGCTTCGGAACGGTCAGCTTTAACTTCTTTTTGTATTTCTAATTGTCTCGCAAAGAATTTTTCCCGCTGTTCCGGAGTAACGCGCTCTAATGCGTCCTTAACCTTCTCGTCCATTTCACTTATTCCAGGATCCCAATGTTGTTGCATATCTTTCTATTTTAAAATTTTGGACAAAAGTAATAATAACAAATGATATAGCAAAGTATTAAGTCCATAAATACAGGACGAACGCACCTTATACCTCGCGCGGTGTAGTTTTGTGATATGGTTCGGGGCAAGCCCACAATGACGACAGTCCAGACCTGTAATCACAGCAGGTGTCAACCGTCATTGCGGGCTTGACCCGCAGTCCCCGTCTGTTAAGTGCATTAATCAGGGGATTGCGGCGCGGAGGCCACAAAGACAGAGTTAACTCTTAGTTCTCCCGAAGGGAGTTAGGGGTAACAAGTATCTTGCTTGTGCGGTTGTTTGCGGTCACGACGTAGATTCCGGGGGGGAGGGGTATTTCCCGGTATCCGTCTATCTGTCCTGCGAAGCGGAGCGTTCCCGTGATGGAATGGATTTTCAGTGCGGCCTTTCCTTCGACGTACAGGGTTGACCGTCCGGCATGGATGTGCGGCTGTTCGCCGACGGCTGACGGCTGCCAGATAGCGGTCGGTCGTTGCAGGCCGTCGAGTTGCCAGGCGAGGAAACAGGCGGAATATGCCGGCGGGTCATCGTCGATGAAAGCTTGCGGTGCTCCGGAGATGGTTCCGCTAACGAGTTGCATTTGGCGTCCGCGATTGATGGTGATGAAGCGGTCGTTCAGGAAGAGGGCATCCCAGGCGGTGGCTCCGTTGGCTGTGAGGAGGGTGTGGGTGGCCAGCGGCTCGAACTGTTCGTTATAGACGTGAAGCCAGGAGGAGCCGAGGGTGTAGCCGAAGGCAAAGAGTTTGTTTTGCCGGAGGGCTACGGATTCGATTTCGGCGGCAAGGCCGGCTGCCGGGTCGAGGTGTGCGTTGACGATGGCTCCGGTGACGGGGTTTTGCCGGATGATGAATCCCATCAGGGGATTGGACGATTCGCCGGTGGCGGCATCGTTGGCAAGGACGGTTTCGCCGTTGACGGCAATGATTCCGTTGACGGAGCCGCAGAGGAAGAGAGCGTTGCTGTCGTAGCAGAGACGGGTTACTTTGATTCGCCCGCCTTTTCCGTTGGTTTGCGGAAGCGATTTGAGGAGCGTTACCCATTCGGCTACTGGTTCATCGCCGCCGATGTTGAGGCGGGCAGACCAGGCGTTTATCTTTTCGGAAGGATAAAGATTGGTTCCGAGCAGGGATGCGTTGGAATCGGGGGCTCCGTTCGTTGCCGCGATGTTTCCGTAGTGGTAGAGGGCGTTTCCGGCAAGGTGGAGGCTGTTGATGGACTGATAATCGACCGTTCCACCCGTCGGGAGGTGCCAGAGGTATCGGCCTTCGGGGTCGAGTTTGAGCAGGAGGGCATCGCCGCGGGTGTTCTGGGAATCGCCGTTCCAGCCTTCCACGTTGTGGGGGGTGAGGGTGACGGTCGATCCGTCGGGCTTGTCGAGGGTGATTGGTTTGATGAACCGTCCGGCGAGCCAGTAGTTTCCGTCGTCTGCGGCCACCAGGTCATTGATGTATAGGGCGATGGAGGCCAGGTTGGTTCCGATTTGGGATTCGTCGACTCGGATAAAGTGCTTTGTCCATTCGGCGTATCCGTTGGCATTGATTTTGACGAGTACCCCCTGGTCGTTATTGACGGTGAAGGATTCGCGTTTGATGCTTCCGGCAGCTGTGCTATTGCCGTCGGCATTAACGATGCGGAGGAGGCGGTTGTCTCCAATTTCGTTGTTGCCGGAGAAACGGGTGGTGACGGCAAGCAAGGCTCCGCCATCGACGGTCGGCACGACCTGCGAGTAGTGGGTGGTGACGTTTCCGCGGTTGCTCACTATCTGCCAGCGGAGCTTCCCCTGCGGATCGGTCTTGTAGAGAAAGAGGTTGTTGTTACCACTGATGGCGGTGGTGGTGAGCGCACCGTTGGGCGACTGGGTGAGGGTGAGGTTGCCCTGCGCGTCGTAATGCTTGTAGTCGATGTACTTGAAAGCAGCCGGTTTCTGTTCACTGTTTGTCCCATTGCTGGAAACGAAGGTTCCGAAAAGGAACATGTCCCCGCCGGCATTCTGTTTGATACTCCAGGCAATGTTGGTGCCTAACGTGGTGGACTGGTCGCTCGACCGTACTACGGCTCCCCATTGAAACGCGGGAGCTTGCCCATGACCGGAAAGGGTCAGCAGGGCAAAGAGAATGATAGATAATCTTGTTTTCATACGTAAATAAATTAAAGACCTCTCCCCACAGGGGGCTGTCTCAAAAGTCCTTTGGAAGGTATTTGTCATTGTGGGCCTGACCCGCAACCCCTGAAAACCAGTGTCCTTTTTCGGGGATCCCGCGTCAGGCGCGGGATGACAGGCTTTTGAGACAGCCTCTAAAGGGAGGGGTTATTGTATAATCTTTCTTGTTTTTCCATTGACTGAAATGATGTATATGCCCTTGGGGAGGGTTATTTCTTTTTCCCCGTTGACGGTTCCCGTGTAAACGATCTGTCCGGTGATGGTCACGATTTTCACGATGTTCTTTCCCGTTGCCGGGAGGGTTTCGATTCCCGTGTGCTGCAATCCGTCGAGCCGGTAGGCGAGGAAGTAGGCGGCAAAGGCGGGGGGATCGTCCCGTACCAATGCCTGGGGCGCTCCGGTGATGTATCCGTTGACGGCAAGGACGTTTCTACCGCGGTTGACGGTGATAAAGCGGTCGTCCAGGAAGAGGGCGTCCCAGGCTGTGGCGCCGCTCGCGGCAAAGAGGTTGTGGGAGGCAACCGGCTCGAACTGCTCGTCGTAGACGTGCAGCCAGGAGACGCCGGAGCTGTATCCGAAAACGTAGAGACGGTTTTGCCTGAAGGCGACGGTTGCCGTTTCTGCCGCCAGGCCAATGGCTGGGTCGAGCAGGGCGGTGGCGATGCTGCCCGTTTTCGGGTCTTGCCGGATGACGAATGCGCGGAGGGCGGTGGCGTCGCTGCCGGTAGTCAAGTCATTGCTCAGGACAGTGGCGCCGTTCACTTCGACGAATCCGGTGACGGAGCCGCAGAGGAAGAGCGCTCCGTTTTCGTAGCGGAGGCGGGTCACTTTGATTCGTCCTCCGGCGCCGTTGGTTTGTGGGAGCGACTGTAGGAGCGTCAGCCATTGCAGGGCGGGTTCGCTGCTGCTCACGTCGAGCCGTGCGGAGAAAGCGTTTGTCTTTTCAGTCGGATAGAGCCGTTGCCCGAAGAGCGACGTATGGGAATTGGGGTCTCCGGGCGTGGCGGCCAGATTGCCGTAGAGATAGAGCGCTCCGTCGTGGTAGCAGAGGCTGTTGATGGATTCATACAGCACAGTACCGCCGGTTTCGAGATGCCAGAGGAGTTCGCCCTGCGGGTTGAGTTTGACGAGCAGCATATCGCCGCGCTGGTAATTGGCGTCTCCGTTCCAGCCTTCCACGTTGTGGGGGGTGAGGGTTCGCGTGCTGCCGTCCGGCAGGTCGAAGGTGAGGGGTTTCAGGTAGCGGCCGGAGAGCCAGTAGTTGCCGTCGCGGTCGGCGACAAGGGCATCGAAGTAGGTACCGGTCGTGGCGGCGTTGCCGTTGATCTTTCCGTCGTCTACCCGGATGATGTGCCTGATCCATTCGATATTTCCGTCGGCGTCGATCTTGGCGGCAGCGCCTTGAATGGTGTTGGTTTCGTAGCCGGTCCATTTGAGGTCTTTTTTGGTCACGGCTTCGCTTCCTTTTTTGCGCACGAGGCGGAGGAGGCGATCGTCTTCAAATTCGCCCTTACCGGATACGCTGACGTTCAGGACGGCAAACACGCCGCCGTCGGCGGTGGGGGTGAAGGGCGAATAGTGGAGTTCGACGTTGCCCCGGTCGCTCACAATCTGCCACTGTACGTCTCCCTGTAGATTCATCTTGTAGTGGAAAAAGTTGTCATTGAATCCCACAGAGGAATAGCGTATGTTGGCCCCTTCGGGCGATGG
>JAISOP010000318.1 GCA_031275525.1 Tannerella sp. | reverse complement strand
ATGCACGCGAATGCACGCGAATAAAATGATTCGCGGATATTCGCGTGCATTCGCGGACCACTTTTTCTTTCTCTGCGGAGCGGAGCGTAGCGTTGGAGGTTTTGAGAGGCTCCCTCTTCATTCTCCACACCCTATTCCAAATGGAGGTCGGGGAAGAAAGCTTCCGGAACGGCGCTGCGGCGGGGCAAGTCCGCAACGGCACGCCAAGAGGCTTTGGAGACAGCCTCTGAACGTCGCTTTTCGGCTGATCGAACAACGGCAAGAATGGCGATGCTTCAAAAAGGCAAATTGGATGTCAATCTGAAATGAAAAAAAAGAGGCTGACCTTTTGAGACAGCCCCATTAATTGCTTGAATCTACCGATGGTTTATTTCCGAACAACTCTTTACTTCCTTCCCGACATTTCGATGCGGATCACCTGTTCCCGTTTGCCGCCGACGGTTGTCGAGACAAGCGTGTATCCTTCCACCGGATTCTCTTCCGGCGTGAAGGTCCCTGCCTTTTCCGCTGCGAATGAGGCGCCGGAGGGAGAGAGGATTTTCAGGTAAAAATGCTTGCCGTCTTTCGACAGGACGGCGGTATTTCCCCTGCACTCGACCTCCGCGGCGGTGATCACCGACCAGCAGACCTGCCGGGAGGCCGGCAGCAGCTCGACGCTGTCGGTGATCACCATCCGCGTGTCGTCGGGCATGAAGAACCTGCGGCGAACCGACCCGGCCTGTCCTTCGTACACGCCGCTCAGGTTCATCGTCACTTCGGGATGTTCCGAAGCGTCATACGACTCGATTTCGCCCGTGCCTTCCGAATACTGTATTTTCCCGTCGATGGCCAGCGTGTTGTGGCTGAAGTTCGTATTGCGGAAATAGTTCCATCGCCGCCCGTCGGGTTTGTATTCCCAGAATCCCGGCAGGCTGTAGTTGTCGGCGCCCAGGTCGTCGATCCACCGGACGCTGTCCGTTTCAACGATAAACGTCCCCACGTCCAGTTGCTGATGCGCCATGTCCGGGTCGCCCGTTTTGGCGGCCAGGTAGATGTGTCCCGCCACGCTCCGGTCGCCGTTGAAGACCGCGATGTCATTGGCGCCGCGATAGACGCGCAGCCGGGGCACGGCGGCGCCGTCAAAGGGGGCGGGGTCGAACCAGGCAATGGCGAGGGGACTGGCCCGCCGCACTTCCGACAGGCGCCGGCGATAGTAGGCCGCCACTTCCGGCTGGTTGAATTTCCGGCTGAAAAAGAAATAGGCGGGCACCGGGTCGGGGGAGGGGCCTTCGGAATTGGCAAAGTTGAAGACCTTTCCGGACGGGCTGAGCGCACGGACATGATACAGCGCGGTCTGTTCCACGCCCGGCAGGGCCGACAGCCCGAAGTCCCGGTCGAAATTGTCGTCCAGCGCTTTCAGCAGCATCGACAGGTAGAGGTTGGTATAGGCCCAGTAGGAAGGCCCTTCGTAGCACACGCCGTCGGGCGCAAAATGGTTCAGGCAGTTGGGGACGTATTTCACGGCGTTTTCCACCACCTGCCGGCACAGGTCGGGATACAGCTCGGCCACGGCCAGCGCCCCCAGCGTCATGCCGGTGTTGCACACCACATTCCAGTTGTTTTCGCGTTTGGCCCACGAGTTCCTGTCTCCCGTGCGGTATTCTTCCACCACCAGGTCCAGCGCTTTCGTCCGGATCGACGACACGACTTTCGCCCTCGTTTCGGGCGAAAGGCAACCGTAGAGCCAGTCATACCCGATGGCCACGGCGGCCGTCATCTCGGCCGCGTCCAGGTAGTGCTTCGGATTCCAGTCGGGGAAATCGCAGACATGATTCAGCTCCTCCTCCGCCCTGGCGGCAAAGCGCCGGTCGCCCGTCATCCGCCAGGCCAGCGACAGCGTGATCATGCGGTGAAGCTGCACGCGGCTCACGGTCAGCATATCCCCGCCCCAGGCCTGCAGCGGAGCCTGCAGCAGTGCTTCAGCCTGCGCCAGCATCTCCCCGCGCAGGACGGACAGCAGGGTATCGGTTTTCAGCAGGGCATCAATCCGCTCCCTGTCTTCCTCCACAAACAGAAGCCTCGGATGGGGCCGCAGGGGCTTCCCGAAGAGGACGGCCGCCTGTTCGCCGTTTCGGCACGAGAGCAGGCAGAAACAGCAGAGCAGGCATTGAATAAAAGGAATAAAAGTTCTCATACCGGTTCTATTTCAGTTTGATCACTTCGCTTCCGGCCAGCAGGAAGGCGCCCGTGCCGTAGACTTCCCAGCTGTCTCCGCTGAAATTCAGGCGGGGATCCTGGCCCACGGGCTGTACCCAGCCCACGCGCCCTTCCGCGTTCACACAGCCGTTCAGGCCCGTCCACGCGCGGCGGACGGCCGGCAGGAACGTCGCCCGGTCGAGCAGGCCGCTGTTGATACCCCATGCCAGCGCATAGCAGAAAAATCCCGATCCGCTGACCTCGCCGCCGGGATAGGCCCCGGGGTCGAGCAGGCTGGTGCGCCACAGGCCGTCGGCCTGCTGGATGGAGACGATCCGGGCGGCCATTTCCCTGAACAGGCCTTCGTAGAAGGGCCGCTCCGGCCAGTCGGCGGGCAGTTCCCGAAGGAGGCGAGCCAGGCCGCCCATCACCCAGCCGTTGCCCCGCGACCAGAAGACGCGCTGCCCGTTGCTCTCCCGCACGTCGCTGCTGTCGTTCCTGATCACGTAGCGCACGTCGCGGGCAAACAGATGCTCCTCCCTGTTGTAGAGCAGGTCATAACATTCCCTGAAATACTCGTCGCTTTTGCGCAGGTATTCCATATTGCCCGAGGTGACGCCGGCCTTCACCAGCACGGGCGGCGCCATGAACAGCGCGTCGCACCACCACCAGCGGATGAGCCGCACCTCGTCCTTCAGCGGATAGGGCAGGCTGACAAACCGGTTGAGCGTGTCGACCGTCGGCCGGATCATTTCCGGGCGCTTTTCGCGGCGATAGAGGTCGATCCAGGTCTGGCAGACGGCTATATCGTCGGCATGATACCACCGGCTGCACGGCTGCCAGCCGACGCCGCGGCCGATGTCGAGCAGCGAGCGGTAAATCCGCCGCGACCGCGTCGTTTCCCACGCGGCATACAGGCCGGCATAAAACGCGCCGTTTTCCCACGTGCACGCCTCGTGTTTCGGATGAGCCAGCTGCCATTCGGCCGCCCGGTTCATCACCGACCGGATGTACTTTTTGGCAAATACATCCTCTCCGCCCGGCTGCGCCGCCGGCAACAGGGCCGGGACTGCCAGACAGAGAGAGAAAATTACTTTTTTTGTATTCATACGTTATTATCCTACTATTTCTATTATATCTTCCGACCAGGGGCCTTCTTCCAGACGATTGTTTATCCAGGCGGCGGACAGGATGACGCGCCTGGTTTCATCTTCACGGTTGAAATGGATCGTAAAGTGCAGGCGGGTGGAGACTTCGATGTGGTACCCCGTTTCGCCTTCGAACCTCCAGCGCAGTTTGAAGCCGTGGTATTTGGGCAGTTTGACGCTTTGCGTCGGTTGTCCGTGTTCGGCACGCGAGACATATATCGTCATTTCGTCGTGCTGTTTGACCACCGTTACGTTCGGCGTTTCCTCCGGGCGGCCGTCCGGCTGGTGGGCATGATGCTTGCGCGGACGCAGGTCCATGATCGCCAGGGCGGAATCGGGCACCGACAGATTACCTTCGAGGTAATCCACATACAGGCTCAGGAATTCTTTCAACTCCCTGAAAGCCGTTTTTTTGTTCGTCGAGGTAGTCCGATTGCTGGTGGCACGGTCGAGGTTGATCCTGTATGCCTGGTTGGCATTGGCGGTCAAGGTGTTTAACTCACTCACCCGTGTAGCGTCGAGATTCCATTCGCTCGCATGTGCGGTGCTCTGGTCATTAATCGTGTTGGCATACCCCATAAACTGCTCATCCGGCAGTTTCAATTTGTTTTCTCTTGACATAGCATTACTATTTACGTTTATAAATCAATTATTCCGGTTCTAAAAAACCGCTGTAAAGGTAATAAGAATTGTTCTAATACCGGCAACTTTTTCTTAGCAGTCGGCCTTTTCTATTCCTCCGAAACCCGGGGCAACCGCATAACATAAATTAAGGATACAAAACCAATCACATGAAGTAAGATTGGATTCCGGCGCCCGTCATGAATAGCTTTTTCGCCTGTATTATTTCTTTCGTATCCCTTAAATCGCTTATTTTGAGGATGAAAACATCTTCGTGCATGGCAAATTCCCCATGGGGAACGGCCCATTCCCCATGGGGAATGGTCAATTCCCCATGGGGAATTGCTAATTTCCCATGGGGAATTAGCTGTCCCCCAGGGGGAATCAGCTGTCCCCCATGGGGAATCGACTGTTCCCCATGGGGAATCGGCCATTTCCCATGGGGAATCGGCGATTCCCCATGGGGAATTGAGCTTTCCCATAGGGAAACCGGTCATCCCCGGGCGGTATTTCCGGACAGAATATTAAGTTTCTATAAGTGGGAACCTCTAAAAACCTAAAATCAAAGAGAATTCAAAGATTCAATGATTCTAAGATTCAAAAAAAACGAGCCTTTTGAATGATTGAATGATTGAATTTTTGAATCTGCCTTATTTAGAGGTTCCCTATAATCAAACTAACAGGCAAAAGCAGGGCTACAATCATAAAAATGAAAAGATTGATGCAGAACCGCCTTCAATTTTGAAAAAGTGATTATCTCTGCGACCTCTTATGCAAATTTTGTGTGAGAGGCTTTATTGGAAAAAGAGCATTTTTGTTATTATTTGACTTTGAAAACTTGCAAATTAACGAAGTCCACAAGTAATAAGAGAACATGTCTCCTCTGCCACAGGCATAGGGAGGCACTTCACTTATTTTTGGACAAGGTTATTGCAAGTACCTCAAAGTGGAATAATAGTAGATGTTTACCCTATGCTACTTTTTGAATACTGCAATAACTTACTATTCAAATCAAAAAATAAATATGCAGGTGGCACAAATGGACAGTAAGTTGCTTTCAAAGCTTGCCGAAATCAGGAAAATAGCGGTAGCGCTTTGATAACCCATCACAAAATCAGCGATCAGCGGTTAGTCCCCTAATTCCTAACCACTAACCGCTAACCGTTAACCACTAACCACTGCCGGGAGGGTGGTTGATTCACAATCGCGGCGTATCTTTGCAGGCGTTTTTCAGACAAGTATAAAAGAGATGAAGGGAATAATAGATTTTCGCCCCGGGCTGTGGCAGTCGCTGAGGACGTATTCGAAAGAGCGTTTCCTGAGCGATTTGATGGCCGGCGTCATTGTCGGGATTGTCGCCCTGCCGCTGGCCATTGCCTTTGGCATCGCCTCCGGCGTCAGCCCCGAAAAAGGACTGGTGACGGCCATTATCGGCGGGTTCATTGTGTCGTTTCTGGGGGGAAGCTCCGTACAGATCGGCGGGCCGACGGGCGCTTTTATTGTGATTGTGTACGGTGTGATCCGGCAGTACGGCGTGGAAGGCCTGATGGCGGCCACCGTGATGGCCGGGGGATTCCTGGTTTTGATGGGAATTCTGAAACTGGGAACGGTGATCAAGTTCATCCCCTACCCCATCGTCGTGGGCTTTACAAGCGGCATCGCCCTGACCATCTTCACCACGCAGATCAAGGACCTGTTCGGGATGAGTATCGAGAAAATGCCGGCCGGTTTCATTCCGGCATGGACGGTTTATGCGCAGCATATCGACACGGTGTCGGTCGGGGCCCTGCTCACCGGCCTCCTCAGCATCGTAATTATTGTGGCGACGCCGCGCTTCGGGAAAAAGATACCGGTACCGGGTTCGCTGCTCGCCATCATCCTCGCCACGCTGGCCGTCTACCTGCTGCGGGCGGTCGGCCTGGCCGGCGGCATCGAGACCATCGGCGACCGATACGTCATCAACGCTTCACTGCCCCGGCCCGAAACGCTTTCCTTCAGCCCGGACACCTTCCGACGGCTCATCTCGCCCGCCTTCACCATCGCCATGCTGGGCGCCATCGAATCGCTGCTCTCGGCCACCGTGGCCGACGGCGTGACGGGCGGACGCCACCATTCCAACACGGAACTCATCGCACAGGGAGCGGCCAACATCGTGACGCCCCTCTTCGGCGGCATCCCCGTGACCGGCGCCATTGCACGCACCATGACCAATATCAACAACGGCGGACGAACGCCGGTGGCCGGACTGGTTCACGCCCTGGTACTGCTGCTGATCCTGCTCTTCCTGGGGCCGTTGACGAAACACATTCCCATGGCTTGCCTGGCGGGTGTCCTGACGGTCGTGGCCTGGAACATGAGCGAATGGAGGACGTTCCGCTCGCTGCTGAAGAACCCGAAAAGCGACGTGGCGGTTC
This sequence comes from Tannerella sp., assembly GCA_031275525.1. Classification (GTDB taxonomy): domain Bacteria; phylum Bacteroidota; class Bacteroidia; order Bacteroidales; family Tannerellaceae; genus Tannerella. The sequence continues at coordinate 1,057 of JAISOP010000318.1, read as the reverse complement.
TGCTGACCACGTTTTTCCTGACCGTATTTTTCGACCTGACGGTGGCCATTGAAATCGGCCTCCTGCTGGCCATGCTGCTCTTCATGCGGCGGATGATGGAAACCACGCAGGTATCGGTGGCCACCGAGACGCTCGACCTCTCGGGCGAGGCCGAACTGCCGCGCGACAAGGAGGTGCTGGTCATTCCCAAAGGCGTGGAAGTATATGAAATCAACGGGCCGTTTTTCTTCGGCATCGCCAACAAGTTCGACGAATGTATGAAACAGGTAGGCGACCGTCCGCGCGTTCGCATCATCCGGATGCGCAAGGTGCCGTTCATGGACTCCACCGGACTGCACAACCTCGAAAGCCTCTGCCGCCTGTCGCAAAAGGAAGGCATCCGGATCATCCTTTCGGGCGTCAACGAAAAAGTGCGCGACATGCTGATAAAAAACGAAATGGACAGGCGCATCGGCGGCGAAAACATTTGCAGCCACATCAGCGAAGCCCTGTCCCGTTCGCGCGAACTGCTCCGGCTTTCGTGAAAAAGGAAGCCGACCGGCCCAATCAATAAACAATGAATAAGAAAGAGAAATGATTACATCAGACCAATTACGTGACGTGTTGGAACGCGAGCAAGCGTTGAGGGGGTACCTTTGACGTCGATGGCAAAAAACTCCAATTAGAAGAAGAAGAACTGCGCACGCAGGACCCCGGTTTCTGGGAAGATACCGGACGCGCCGAAGCACAGATGAAAGTGGTAAAAAACCTGCGGAAATGGATCGACCTGTACACCGGACTGCACGATGCGGCCGGGGAACTGGAACTGGCCTTCGAATACGTCAAGGAAGACGTAATTCCGGAAGCGGAACTCGACGCCGCGTATGCACGTGCGCTGGGGCTGCTTGAAAACCTGGAATTCAGGAACATGCTTCGCGGAGAAGCCGACCCGATGTCCTGCGTCCTCAAGATCAACTCCGGCGCCGGCGGCACGGAGAGCCAGGACTGGGCCTCGATGCTGATGCGGATGTACATGCGCTGGGCCGAAACCAACGGCTACAAGCTCACCATCGTCAAC
>JAISOP010000220.1 GCA_031275525.1 Tannerella sp. | reverse complement strand
TTATCAATGGTAAGTTGTGCCATAATTGTTTCTTTATATTGTTGATTTATAGCTATAAAGATAACGAAAATCGAGCAACTTACCTTTTTTTTCTCTTGTTCTTACATCGAACTCAGGTTTATAGCGCCGGTTGTGATGAATTTTTCGTTCGCGTCACAAAGATAGCATTTTATTCTGTCTGAAAAGAATATTGCATACAGCCTGATTTTGCAGATGAGACAGAAGATATTCCGTTGAATTTATAGATACCTCAAAAACGGAAAGGAGAGGGCCTGCGATTCATGAATCGTTTCACCCTCTCCTCAAGTTTTGCCAGCCTTTACGGGAGTTTTACTTCCACGATTTGACTGTAATCCTGTATTTGCCGGCAAAAACAGACCTGTTCTCGAAAGAACCGTCCTGTTTCACCCAAAAATCGTACGGCTGGGGACTCCATTCGTTTTTGTTCATTCGCGTAATTCGCGGATTCAAATAGAAATCAATCCCTTTCGTTTTTTTTCAGCCACTCAATCAACATTTTAACCGACTCGGCGCCTGTTTCGTATTTTTCGGGTTTTTTGTAGTATTCGTCGCGGAATTTTTCCCAGCCGCTCCATTCGGTTATAACCATTCCCTGTAAATGCGGTTTAAATGTTTTGGACGCCTGTCTACGCGAGTAAAGCATACCCTCCAGTTGCTCGGCGGCTACTTTGGCGCTGTTCCACGGGCAAGTTACCACGTCAAAACCTTTAAATGCAAAGTAAACGGGCGACTGATAGGCATTCCCATAATGCCAGTCGAAAATCAGTATATCTTTAGGTATCATGTCGATAGCGCGGTGCGTGTTATTCAAACTCGATTCCGAATTATGGAAGCCGGTTGCCTTGCAGTCGAGCAGGCGGTCGCCCCAAATCATCATCCGCTTGCCTTGCTGCGCCAGATGAGCGTGGATAGTCCGCACTTCGCCGGCAAACAGTTCGGCAGGGTCGCGTCCGCAGCAGCGCGGGCAGAACGGGTCGGCAAGAGACGTTACCTCGTCCATTCCCGCATGAAACCAGTTGGTTTCGAAAACGTCGGTTATTTCGTCAATCGCATCGAAAAGTACCTTATGTACTTCGGGATGTAACGGACAGTAACTCTTGCAATAGAAGAAATCAGGGTCTTTCCAGTCGCCGCCGTTGCCAAGCACCTTGCTCTCCGCCAGATTGATGTGCGGCGTTTCGTCAAATTGCGGATAGACGGTCAGAAACTTGCCCGTAGTTTGCCCCCACGACTGATGTCCGAGCAAGTTGATTTGCGGCGCAACGGCGATGTTGTGTTTGCGGCATACGGCGACGATTTTCTTCACATCGGTTTTAGTCAGTTCGCCTGCCAGTTCGGGGAGTTTCTCGTAGGCATAGCCCCAATCGACGAGAAGCACGAGCATGTTAAAGTGTGCAGGCGCAAGCTCTTGGTCGATAAAACGCACAAAATCGTCCACATCAGCCGATGCAGGAGCGCTGATACTAATCCCGCGCACAGGAAGGGTTTCGTCCAAAGCGGTTTGTGCAAAAGCGCTGAACGTCAGCGCGGTTAGCGAGAGTAAAAATAATAAGTTTTTCATTGTGAATTGTTTTTAAAAAGTTAAAACAGAATAATTATAAAGCGATGATTTCATCCCATAATCTGCGTCATGACGATGCAGGCGGGGAACTATTTTTCCATGAATAAAGCGCCATGAATAAAGCGCGATACATGCGAAAATATAAAATAGAAATTTTTTCATGTTGTGATAGAATTATGAGTAAATTGAATCATTGAATTTTTGGATCTTTTGAATTTCAGCGGTTCAGCAATAGCTGTCTACATGTACGTCTTTCACCGCCCGGCCACTGGGTTCGTTCATGTTTTGGAAAGCTTTGTCCCAGGCCAGCGCTTCGGCGGTGGAACAGGCAACGCTCGGGACGGAGGGGGCGGAACGGATGGCGCTTTCGCTCGGGAAATATTCCTCAAAGATGCTGCGGTAGCGGTATTCTTCCTTGTTTTGGGGGGTGTGAATGGGAAAACGTTCGGCGGCGTGTGCCATCTGCTCGTCGGACACTTCGCGCTCGGCAACGGCCTTCAGGGTGTCGATCCAGTTGTATCCGACGCCGTCGGAAAACTGCTCTTTCTGACGCCAGACTACACTCGGGGGCAGCAGGTCTGTGAATGCCTCGCGCAGGATTTTCTTCTCGATCACCTTGCCCGGCGCCATTTTCGATGCCGGGTTGAGGCGCATCGCCACGTCCAGAAATTCCTTGTCGAGAAACGGTACGCGTCCCTCGATGCCCCAGGCGGCCAGGCTCTTGTTGGCACGCAGGCAGTCGTAGAGGTATAGCTTGCCGATTTTCCGGAGCGTTTCGGCGTGGAAGGCTTCGGCGTCCGGCGCTTTGTGGAAATACAGGTAACCGCCGAAGACTTCGTCGGCGCCTTCGCCGCTGAGCACCATCTTGATGCCCATGCTCCGGATCACACGCGCCAGCAGGTACATCGGCGTGGAAGCCCGGACGGTTGTCACGTCATAGGTTTCGATGTGATAGATCACGTCGCGGATGGCGTCGAGACCTTCCTGGATGGTGTAATGGATTTCGTGATGAACCGTGCCGATATGGTCGGCCACTTTCCGGGCGGCGATCAGGTCGGGCGCCCCTTCCAGGCCGATGGCGAAGGAGTGTAGCTGGGGCCACCAGGCGACGGTTTCCAGGTTGCTTTCGATGCGCCCGGAGGCGAAGAGCTTGGCTACGGCGGAGACGATGGAGGAGTCCAGTCCGCCGGAAAGCAGTACGCCGTAGGGCACGTCGCTCATCAGCTGGCGACGCACGGTTTCTTCCAGCGACTTGCGCAGCAGTGGCCCGTCGCTCGCGTTGTTCATCACGTTCCGGTAGTCCATCCAGTCCCGCCGGTACCACCGCACCGGCTCCTGGTCGCCGCTATACCAGTAGTGGCCGGGCATGAACTGGTCGTATTGCACGGCGAATCCCTCCAGGGCCTTCAGCTCGGAGGAGACGAGGATGTGCCCGGCGGCGTCCCTTCCGGCATAGAGGGGTATCACGCCGATCGGGTCGCGGGCAATGAGGAAGATGTCTTTTTGCTCGTCGTAGAGGGCAAAGGCAAAAATGCCGTTCAGGTCTTCCAGGAAATCAATTCCCTTTTCCTGATAGAGGGCCAGGATGACTTCGCAGTCCGAACCGGTTCGAAATTCATACTTGCCCTCGAAGCGTTCGCGCAGTTCACGGTGATTGTAGATTTCGCCGTTGACGCACAGGGCCACGTGCCCGTCGGCGCTGAAGAGCGGTTGTTTGCCGGAGGCGGGATCGACGATGGACAGACGCTCGTGTGCCAGGACGGCTGTTTTCCCGGTATAAATGCCGCTCCAGTCCGGCCCCCGGTGACGGATGAGTTTACTCATTCGCAGGGCTTGCTTGCGGAGCGTTTCCATGGATTCGTCCCTGCGTATGTTGAAAATGGCTGTTATTCCACACATAATGTTCTGTTTTTTTGTTTTAAGTAATCAGTTAATTGCAATGACATATAGGTCACATCCTCATTCGGGTTATGATAATAGGCCGGTATTTCGCGAAATCCGAACTTCCGGTACAGGTGTATAGCCGCTTCCAGTTTGAGGGAGGTATCCAGCACCATTTCGAGATAACCCAATGCTTTGGCGTCGGCAATGGCTTGCCGGAGCAAGTGTTTTCCGATGTGTTTTCCCTGATATTCTTCCTTAACGAACATCCGTTTGAGTTCGCACTGTTCCTCCGACCGTTTTTTGAACCCGATACATCCTGCGGGCAGGGTGTTTACATAAGCAATATATAATCTCACATAAACACGGGAGAGGTGGTCCAGTTCGTAATCAAATTGTTGAAAGCTTAAATCAACTCCCAGCCACTTGCTATATTCCAGCATCAGGTTACGAATGTGGTTATAATCCCGGGAAGAATCTGCTGTTTTTAATTCCCTTTTCATTTCGGCCTTATTACGGTTTCTTCAGGAAGCGGTCGATGGACTCGGCGGTTTTGCATCCGGCGGCCATGGCGCGGACGACGAGGGAGGCGCCGGAAACGGCGTCGCCGCAGGCAAAGACTTTGTCGCAGGAAGTCCGGCCGGCGTCGTCGACGGAAATGTTTTTGCGTTCGCCGGTGGCAAGCGCCAGTTCGCGGATCAGTCCGTCCTGTGCGGGGTGTACAAAACCCATGGACAGGAAGACCAGATCGGCCTCCAGCAGTTCTTTCCGTCCGGTGGGCCGCATGGCGGGCCGGTCGCTGCCCTCCCGCGCCACCCATTCGACTTCTTCGATTTCGACGCCTTTCAGGATGCCGCCTTCACCGATGAATTTGTTCGTTGTCAGGTTCCAGCGGCGCGTGCAGCCTTCTTCGTGGCTGCTGCTCGTCCTGAGAATCTGGGGCCAGGCCGGCCAGGGGGTGGCGGGGTTGAAGCCGTCCGGCGGCTGGGGGAGGATTTCAATCTGCGTGACGGCGGTAGCCCCGTGGCGGTTTGAAGTGCCGACACAGTCGCTGCCCGTGTCGCCGCCGCCGATGACCAGCACTTTTTTGCCTTTGGCGCTGATCCGTTCTTCTTTCGGAATCTCGATGCCCTGGAGGATACGGTTTTGCTGCGCCAGCAGTTCCATGGCAAAGTAAACGCCTTTCAGGCCGCGCCCTTCCACGGGCAGGTCGCGCGGCGTTTCGCATCCGATGGCAAGGCAGACGGCGTCGAAGGCGTCGAGCAGTTCTGCGGCGGGCAGGCTCCGTCCGACGTTCGTGTCCGGTCTGAAGAGGATGCCTTCGGCTTCCATCAGGCGGATGCGGCGGTCGATGATTTTCTTCCCGAGCTTGAAATTCGGGATGCCGTAACGGAGCAGTCCGCCGATAAACTCGTCTTTCTCAAAGACCGTCACCTCATAGCCTTGCCGGTTCAGCCGGTTAGCCACGGTCAGTCCGGCAGGGCCACTCCCGACCACCGCCACCTTTTTACCGTTGCGCACGGGCTGCACCGGGCGGATAAATCCTTCGCGAAAAGCCATCTCGGCGATCGACACTTCGTTTTCGCGAATCGTCACCGGTTCGTGAATGCCGAGCGACAGCACGCAGCTTTTCTCGCAGGGCGCCGGGCAGATGCGACCGGTAAATTCCGGGAAGTCGCACGTCTGCTCCAGGATATAAAAAGCCTCCTGCCACTGTCCGCGATACAGTTTGTCCTGCCATTCCGGCTGTTTGTTCCCGACCGGACAGGCCCAGTGGCAGAACGGCACGCCGCAGTCCATGCAGCGCGAAGCCTGTGTGCGGCGGTCGCGGCTGTTGAGCGTCTGTTCCACTTCGCCGAAGTCGTTGATCCGGTCTTCCACCGGGCGGTATCCCGCTTCCAGTCGGGGTACGGTTAAAAATGCTTTCGGATTTCCCATCTTCTCTGTCTGTTTCTTTTCTGTCGCCGTTAATAATCCTGCTGCATCTCTGCAATCTTCTGCTGCAACTTTTTCATCTGTTCTTCCTGCAATACTTTCCGGTACTCGATCGGGACAATCTGTATAAATTCTTCCGCGTACCGGTCCCAGTTGTCGATGATTTTGGCGGCCCGCAGACTGCCCGTATACAGGTGGTGACTGCAAATCAGTTCGTATAATTCCTTGCGCGAGATGCTGTCTTCGATCAGCGAAAGCTCGACCGTTTCCATGTTGCAATAGAAGTCGAAGTTTCCGTTTTTATTCCATACATAGGCCACGCCGCCGCTCATCCCGGCGGCAAAGTTCCGTCCGGTGTCACCCAGCACGACGACCCGCCCGCCGGTCATGTATTCGCAGCAGTGGTCTCCCACGCCTTCCACCACGGCAATGGCGCCGCTGTTGCGTACGGCGAACCGTTCGCCCACCCGTCCGCAGATGTACACCTCGCCGCCGGTGGCGCCGTATAGCAGGGTATTCCCCGCAATCGTATTGTCTCCGGCCACAAAGGTCGATCCCGCCGGCGGCGCCAGGCTGATGCAGCCTCCACTCAGGCCCTTGCCCAGGTAGTCGTTGGCTTCGCCTTCGAGATGGAAATCAACGCCGTGCGCCAAGAACGCGCCGAAACTCTGTCCGGCGGAGCCTTTGAAACGCACGATCAGCGTATGGTCGGGCAGGCCGGCGTTTCCGTATCGTTTGGCGATGACGCCCGACAGCATCGCGCCCGTCGCCCGGTCGGTATTGGCGATGGGATACGCCAGCGAGATACCGGTCCGGTTTTCAACGGCCTCCCCGGCGTCGCGCAGGATTTCACGGTCTTTGACGTCAAAGATTTTGTGATGCTGCTTTGTGGTTTGCCGGATCGACGTGCGCGTGGCGGCGTCGCTGAAATGTAACAGCCCGGAAAAGTCCAGCAGCTGATGTTTGACGGCGCCGCCGTGCGGTTTCCGCTCCAGCAGGTCAGTACGTCCGATGATGTCGTCCAGTTTCGTGAAGCCCGTTTCGGCCAGGAGTTCGCGCACTTCTTCGGCCAGGAAGGTGAAGAAATTCACCAGGTATTCGTGCCTGCCGGAAAACCGCCTGCGCAGGGCTTCATCCTGCGTGGCAATGCCCACCGGGCAGGTGTTCATGTGGCACTTGCGCATCATCACGCATCCGAGGACAATCAGCGCCGAGGTGGCAAAGCCAAATTCCTCGGCGCCCAGCATGGCCATCCGGACGATGTCCAGGCCTGTTTTCAGCTGGCCGTCGGTTTGCAGGCGCACCTGTCCGCGCAGGCCGTTCATCACCAGCACCTGCTGCGTTTCCGACAGGCCGATCTCGGATGTCGCTCCCGCATAGCGGATGGAACTGAGGGGCGAAGCGCCCGTACCTCCTTCGGCGCCGGAGATGATGATCCGGTCGGCTTTGGCTTTGGCCACGCCGGCGGCGATCGTCCCCACGCCGCTTTCCGAAACGAGCTTGACGCTGATTTCCGCATCGGGGTTGACGTTTTTCAGGTCAAAAATCAGCTGCGCCAAGTCTTCGATGGAGTAAATGTCGTGATGCGGCGGCGGCGAGATCAGCGAGATGCCCGGAATGGAATGCCGCGTCCGGGCGATGATCTGATTCACCTTGTGTCCGGGAAGCTGGCCGCCTTCGCCCGGCTTCGCGCCCTGGGCTATTTTGATCTGTATCTCGTCGGCATTGACCAGGTATTCGGCGGTCACGCCAAACCGTCCCGACGCCACCTGCTTGATGGCCGAACGGAGCGACAGGCCGTCGGTACGCGGCTTGAAGCGCCCGGGGTCTTCCCCGCCTTCGCCCGTATTGCTTCGCCCGCGGATTTTGTTCAGCGCCATGGCGATGGTCTCGTGCGCTTCCTGGCTGATGGAGCCGTAGCTCATGGCGCCCGTGACGAAGCGTTTCATGATTTCGCCTGCCGGCTCCACCTGTTCCAGCGGAACGGCCGTTCCTTTCCTGCAGGTCAGGAAATCGCGCAGGAAAACGGGTTGTTCCTTTTCGTTCACCAGGCGGGTGTATTCCTTGAATTTCCGGTAGCTGCCCAGCCGCGTCGACAGTTGCAGCATGGAAATGCTTTCCGGGTTCCAGGCGTGTATCTCGCCGTCTTTCCGGTAGCTGAGAATCCCGTTGTAGGGCATGATTTTTTCGGGCGGCTGCCGGAAGGCGCGGTCGTGAAGCCGGCGCGAATCGCTTGCGATTTCTTCCAGGCCAATCCCCCCCATCCGGCTGCCCGTATGGCCGAAATACCTGACGGACAGCTCTTCGCTCAGCCCGATGGCCTCAAACAGTTTCGCCCCGCGATAGCTCCGGATGGTGCTAATGCCCATCTTGCTGATGATTTTGAACAGCCCCTTGCAAAGCGCCTTGATGTAATTCTTTTCCGCCGTGCCATAGTCCAGCTGGATTTCCTTTTTCTTTACCAGATCGTCTATCACGGCAAAGGCCATGTAGGGATTCAGTGCGCTGGCGCCGTAGCCCAGCAGCAGGGCGGCGTGCATGACTTCGCGCAGCTCGCCGGTTTCGACAATCAGGGCGGTTTGCACGCGCTTCTGCACGGAAATCAGGTAGTGGTGCACCGCGCTCACAGCCAGCAGCGAGGGAATGGGCGCCCATTCCCCGTCGCACGCCCGGTCGCTCAGCACGATATAGTTCACGCCGTCGGCCACCGACTGTTCGGCCTGCCGGCACAGCCTGTCCAGCGCGTCTTCCAGCCCCCGGCTCCCCTCCTGCACCCGGTAGCGCATCGACAGCTTGACGGATTTGAATCCCTTGTAGCGGATGTTGCACAGCATGTCCAGCTGGGTATTGGTCAGCACCGGATGGGGCAGGCGCACCATTTTGCAGTGCGAGGCGTGGGGGGTGAGGATATCGGCGCCCACCGCGCCGATGTATTCCGTCAGGCTCATCACCAGCTCTTCCCGGATGGGGTCGATCGGCGGATTGGTGACCTGGGCGAACTGCTGGCGGAAATAGTTGTACAGCAGCTGCGGCCGCGCCGACAGTACGGCCAGGGGCGTGTCGTTGCCCATGGAACCGACCGGCTCGGCGCCGCCCGTACACATCGGCACCAGGATACGCTCCACATCCTCGCGGCTGTAGTCGAACAGGCGGAGCCGCTGTTCGTAGCCGTCGATGCTGCCGGCCACGTAGCGGCCGGACTTCAGCTTGTCCAGTTCGACCCGGTTGACGGTCAGCCACGTGTGATACGGTTTGGCTTCCGCCAGTTCCTTTTTGAGCTGCGGGTCGTAATAAAGTTCCCCCTTCCGCGTGTCTGCCAGGATGATTTTCCCCGGCTGCAGCCGGCCTTTTTCCTTGATCCGTTCGGGAGCCAGGTCAATGACGCCCACTTCGGACGAAACCGCCATGATGCCGTCATGCGTAATCAGGTAACGCGCCGGGCGCAGCCCGTTCCGGTCGAGCATGCCGCCCGCATAGCGTCCGTCGCTGAACAGCAGGGCTGCCGGGCCGTCCCACGGCTCCATCAGGATGGAATGATACTCGTAAAAGGCCTTCAGGTCGTCCGAAATCGGATTCCGGTCATTAAAGCTTTCGGGGATCAGCATCGCCATCACATGGGGCAGGCTCATGCCCGAGGCCACCAGAAATTCCAGCACATTGTCGAGCGACGCGCTGTCGCTCATGTTTGGCTGGATAATCGGGCAGACCTCTTCAATATGCTCGAGCGAAGGCAGCTTCAGCACGCTTTCACGCGCCTCCATCCACCCGCGGTTGCCGCGGATCGTGTTGATCTCGCCGTTGTGCGCCAGCAGGCGGAAAGGCTGCGCCAGGCTCCACCGCGGAAACGTGTTCGTGCTGAAACGCGAATGTACCAGCGCCAGTCCGCTCGTAAAGTATTCGTTCACCAGGTCGGGATAATAGTGCCGCAGCTGCATGGTTTCCAGCATCCCCTTGTATACCAGGTTGCGCGACGAGAGCGAAACGGCATAAAAGTCGCCTTTGGCCGGCAGGGTGCTTTTTTCGATCCGCTTCTCGATGCGCCGGCGGACGATGTAGAGTTTCAGTTCCAGCAGCTGCTCCCCGCTGCCTCCGGTCACAAAAATCTGTTTAATGTCCGGTTCGACCGCCCGTGCCTCGGAACCCAGGATGTCCGGACAGGTCGGCACCTGGCGTATATGCATGAGGGTCAGCCCTTCGCGCTCGATTTCTTCCTTCACGATGCAGAGCATTTCCTCCTGCTGCACCGGGTCTTTGGGGAAGAAGATCAGCCCCGTGCCGTATTTCCCCTTTACCGGGACGGGAATGCCCTGCAGCAAAATAAATTCATGAGGGATCTGTACCATGATTCCGGCGCCGTCGCCCGTCTGGTTATCGGCACCTTCGGCGCCGCGGTGCCGAAGGTTTTCAAGCACCTTGAGCGCCGATTCCACAATCTCGTGCGACTGCTCGCCGCGGATGTGAACCAGCATGCCTACTCCGCAGGCATCGTGTTCATAAGCTGCATCATATAACCCGTTTGTGTTGTTTAAATGTTCTGTCCTGTCCATGCTTTTGTTGACGTTATGCCGATTAATGGCCTTATTTCTTATCAATATGGCTGCAAATATAGCGATTATCCGTCAAATATGATGTGAAACCATTGTTTTTTTTATCACAAATGTCTATAAAATAGGGGGAGGGGGGCACGGCCATATCCTCAAGTGAAAAAAATAGGAATCTCCGCCGAAAAGGGTTCATTCTTTGATGGTAATGTAAAAAGTATGCGGATGTAAGAATATGGGATGCCGGCAAAGCGAAAAGTTATTGGTGGTTCCGGTGTGAACAGGCATTCGATGCAGCTATTCACCCTTTCTCCCAATTCGTTCACACGCTAAAAACGATTGGAGGGGATGATTGCATCCTTTGATGCAATGGCGACGGAGACACCCAGGAGGGCGGGACGGGGAGGAATCTACCGCCGCTCCCGTCCCCCGTCTTTTATCCTTCCGGAAAAAAGACGCCGGAAAACATGTAGGAGATTTTTTCAAACTCGTAAATGTTCAAAACGTCCCGGTACGAGGATGTTTTAAAAACACGATTTTTTATTTTGAAAACACGTTGTCGCGTTTCATCCTCGCCC
>JAISOP010000206.1 GCA_031275525.1 Tannerella sp. | reverse complement strand
AAGCACATCGGACGCATGGAATCGCCGATGCCCCGCAGGATGGAAAGGATGCTGTTGAAGGTGACGAAAAGAAACGTTCCGCCGATGTATATCCGGAAGTAGCGGACGGCCTGCGGGATGACTTCCGCGGGTGTCTGCGTCCACCGGAAAAACGTCCCGGCCAGAAGGATACCGATGGCGGACAGGAGGACGCCGGCCACGAACATGAAAAGGAAAAAGGACGAAAAGGCGCGTTGTACCTGCCGGTACCGCCCGGCGCCGTAACATTGCGAAACGACGACCGTCATGCCGCTCCCCACGCCGATGACCAGCGAGATGATAAAGTAATAGAGGAAGAACGAGGCCGACACGGCTGCCAGCGCTTCCTTGCCCAGCAACCGTCCGACGATGATGCTGTCCGTCAGGTGGTACGCCTGTTGCAGGAGGTTGCCCAGCAGCAGCGGGAAAGCGAAGGCGGGAATGACTTTCCAGACCGCCTTCCGCGTCATGTCGCCCCGCAGGATGATGGCTTCGGGCATGAGCGGTTACAGGTCTTTCAGTAAAACATCCCTGTTGGGCGCCAGCATGTCTTCGCGTGTTTTCAACAGCGCCTTCCATTCGTTGCAGAAGGCCGTCCGGGTGTCGATCCGGAAGTTCTCCGAGCCGTGTTCGTCAACCTTGCGGAACAGGTATTCCACACTGATTTGATGAATGTCCAGCGCCGGCTGGTAAGAGGCTATGCGCCCGTCGTCCCCGCGGCCGGCCTCCGTGATGACGCCCAGTTCGGCCAGCAGGTAGAGGATACGGGTGGTCAGGCGGATGGGAATCCGGTACGTATCCGAAAGTTCGTCGGCCGTATAGGGTTTGCCGCCGTCCCGGAAACGCTTTACGATCAGCGAAGCAATCAGCAGGATAAGGAAATCATAATACCGGCGACTGATGTTCCGGCTGTCGCGTTCAAAGCTAAATTTCTTCACATTCTGCGAGGCATATACGATTTCGGCTCCGAACAGGCAAATCAGCCACGAGAGTTGCAACCACAGCAGCAGCAGGGGCAAGGCCGCGAAACTGCCGTAAATGGCATTGTATTTGCTCACCCAGATTTGTCCGCTGATGTAGAGGAACTGGAAAAGCTGGAACGCGCAGCCGGTGACGAAACCTACCGCCAGGGCGTTGGGGAAACGCACTTTCGTACTGGGCAGGAGGATAAAGAGCACGGTAAAGACCAGCGTGGTGATCAGGTAGGGCGAGAGGTTCAGCAGGAAATCGGACACCGGCGTAAAAAACACGTACCGGCTTAAAAAAGTCCCCTTCAGGGTGGAGAGGAAAATCGAAACGCCGCTCGAAAGCGTCATCAGCGCCGGCAGGACGATGAACAGGGCCAGGTAGTCCGTCACTTTACGGCGCCAGGGGCGGGGCTGGCGGATTTGCCAAATCGTGTTGAACGTGTCTTCGACCGAAGAAATCAAGTGGATGACCGTGTAGAGCAAAAGCGTCAGCCCGATGCCCAGGAAAAGACCTCCCCGGGCCATGCTCAGGTAGTTTTCGGCAAACCCCATCGCCGTATCCACCTCATACCGCTGTCCGGGGAAATAGGCATACAAGCTGTCGCGCACCGTTTCCGCGAAACCGAATCCGCCGGCAATGCCCACCATCACGGCCAGCAGCGGGACGATGGCCAGCAGCGTACTACAGGTCAGCGCCGAGGCACGCGTCTGCAAGTGGTCCTGCCGGAAGCCGCGGATCGCCAGCAACAGCGTTTTGACCAGGTAGATACACAACCGTTTCAAGCCGACCAGTTCGTTTTCCGTAATCCGCCAGATATCGTCCGTCACAAAGCGGATCACCCTGGTCAGGAAAGAACTTGCCTGTGCCCTATATTTCTTTTTTCTCTTCATGATAGATGTGCCCAAAGAATTGCAGCCGGCCTGTAAGCCGGGTTCTGTACTGCCGACCCAACGGCAGTGTCTGTCATTTATCTTCGCGTACCGTCGCCGGCACGCTCTTGCGGTCTACCCCCCGACATTGGACGAGCCATCCTGCTGCGCCGGTGTACATGACCTTACAACCCATCAGGCGTACTGTCCCCCCGTATTCCGACGGGAGCGGTAAGCTCTTACCTCACCTTTTCACCCTTACCGCCATCCGCAGAGGCGGCGGTTCTTTTCTGTTACGCTACTCTGCCCTCGCGAACAGCTTCCCGTTAGGAAGGATGGTGCTCTGTGTTGCCCGGACTTTCCTCCCGTCCCAGGGACGAGCGACAGACCGGCCTGCTGCAATGCGGCAAAGGTACGTTTTTTTTCGTTTGCTGCCGGGATGCCTAATCATACGCTTCTTCCGGTTTGTACCCGAACTGTCTTTTCTTTTATTAGAGTCCGCGGGGCGGGCCGCCGCCGGGAGGAGGACCAAACTGCCGGCCGTCGCCCCGTCGCATGTCCGATTCGGAGGCGCCGCCCTTGAAGATGTTGAAGCGGTAGATGAAGTGTACCATGAAATAACTGCTCAGCGTGTTGTATTCCGAATAGCGGATGCTGCTGGCCGAGGCGCTGTAGGAAATGTTGCTGCGCTGCTGCAGGATGTCGTAAATCTTGATCCGCAGCATTCCTGCCCTGTTTTTGAAAAACGACCGGGAGGCGGAGGCATTCCATAAAAGCTCCTTTTGTTCGTAGCCTTCGGTGTAGCCGGCGTTGGTAGAGTAGTTGATGTCGCTTTCAAGCTGGAATTGATACGGCAGGTAGAGGGTCATGGAGGCGCCTCCGCCGTAGTTGTAGGTGTTCAGGTCGTTTTGTCCCTGCAATGTATTTTTGGTTTGATTGTAACGGATGTTCCCGTTCAGGCCGAAGTCGAAAAGGTCGGAACGGTAATTGAGGCCCAGCCGCTCGTTCAACCCAAGTTCTTTGCTGGTGTTTTCCCGTTCGTTGATAAACCCCTGGGTACTGCTGTAGGAGGCCCATGACATGGAATTGACGCTGAATTTCTTGTTCCTGAAGGGCGTGTTGAATATCACGCGGATGTTCCCGTTGTAATTCCCGTCCACGTTTTCATACGTACTCACCCTTTTTCCGGTTGTTGCGTCGTAGGTGGATTTGCTTACGATGTTGTTCAGGATGTAGTTGCCGTTGGCGAAAATCAGGAATGCCGTCTGGTTTTCGGGGATGAATTTCTGGAAACGCAGGCGCAAATTGTTGGTGTACGTCGGCTTGAGGTTCGGGTTTCCGCGCGTGGTGTTCAGCGGGTCGGAGACGTCGTCCACGGGTTGCAGTTGCTGCATGGTGGGCTGGGTGGTACGGCCGTCGTAATCGACGCGCAGGTTGGTACGCCGGTCGAAGATGTAGTTCAACTGGGCGGTCGGGGAATAGTTGGTGACGCTCCGCGACATGGAATAGAGCGTCCGGTCGCCCACGAAAGTCTCCGTCGTGGAACGGGAGGGGTCCAGGTTGAACCCGACGGTGTAGTTGTATTTCTCCCGCACGGCTTTGAAGGCAATGCTGGCACGCTGTTCGGTAGCGCTGTTGCGCGTGCTTTGGCTGTAGGTGGTATCCAGTTCGGTATATTGTCCCGTACCGTCGTTGTTGTACGAGTTTTTCAGCGCTTCGCGTTTGTTCCGGCTGATGCGGTAGGTGGCCTGCAGGAAGTTATTGCGTCCCAGCGGCTCGACCCACGACACATAAGCGCGGTAGTTGAAGCCGCTGTTGTCGTAGCGCACCTGCTGGTCGATGACGTCGCTCGAATCGCCGTACAGGAAGTACTGCGTGGCAGAGGCATTCAGGCCGTCGCTGTAGGAATTGTTCATGCCTCCGGACAGCGACGCGCTGAAGACGCGTCCCCGGCTGTTCAACTTGCGGCTGAATTCCAGGCGGGCGGACAGGTCATAGCCTTCGCCGTCGGAGAGGGCATAGGAGGTAGCCCTGTTCACCGTATCCATCTGCCCGTCCAGCGAGTGGGACTGTTCGTTTTCCTCGCTGTGCGTCCGGCTGTAGCTGATGTCCGGCTGGAAGATGATTTGCGTCAGGGTATCCGGCTTCCATTCCATGCGCAGGTTGATGCCCAGGTTGTCCCTGACGGTGCGGTTACGGCTGTCGCTGTAGTCGTAGGTCGTACTGTCGCCCGGCAGGATGTTTTGCGTATTATACTTGCTTTCCGCCAGGTTGTCCGAGTGGGAATAGCGCACATTGCCGCCCAAGGTCAGTTTATTGGGGATAAATTCCTTGCTAAAGTTGGCTCCGAGCAGGCCGGAAGTGGTGACGCCATTGCCGGCGCCGAATCCGCCACCCATACGCCGGCCGCCGCCCATCCCGCTGAACATGCTTGCCCCCAGGTCGGACATGCCCATATTGTTCGTATTATTCAGTCCGCCCATGAGGGTAAACTGGTCGTTATTGAAAATCCGGTTCACCATGAAATTACCTTCATAGCGTTCGTTGCTGCCGTAGCCGGCCATAGCATTCCCGAACCAGCCCTGTTTCATGCCCGGCTTGACGGTCAGGTTGATGACGGCCTCTTCTTCGCCGTCGTCAAAACCGGTCATCAGGGCCATGTCGCTTTTCTTGTCCAGCACCTGCACCTTGTCGACCATCCGGGCCGGCAGGTTTTTGGAGGCCACTTTCGGGTCGTTCGAGAAAAACTCCTTCCCGTCCACCATGATTTTCTTGATCTCTTTCCCGTTGACGGTCACTGTCCCTTCCTGGTCCACCTCCACGCCGGGCATTTTTTTCAGTAAATCCTCCAGCACCGACCCTTCCGTCACCTTATACGAATCGGCATTATATTCCACCGTATCGTTCCTCACGGTGACTTCTACCGCCTTGGCCGTCACCGTAGCTTCCTGCAGCAAAATCGCATCTTCCTGCATTTCAATGTTACCCAGATTGACGGACCTGTTTCTTCCGTTGACGCCCAGCGACCGGTAAACCGGTTCAAGACCGAGATACGTAATGTTGAGCAAATAGTTCCCGTTCCTCACATTTTTGACGGAAAAAGCGCCTTTTTCATCGCTGACCACTCCCTGCACAAACGTACTATCCTTTGTGTTCAGCAGACGGACCGCAGCTTGTTCGACCGGTTCCCTACTTTCTTTCTCAATAATGATCCCTTTTACTTCCACCTGGGCGATTGCCGGTAAAGACAACAGAAGAGATAACGGTAATACTAAATACCTTTTTCGTACCATAAATAACCTGCTAAATAATAAACTAATTTTAATCACGGAGAAATAGACCTCCTGTAGCCGGGATAGTTTAAATAGCCACCCTGTGTTTCGTTTAATTAACTCCTGTTACGCAGATACCTGAAAATCCCACGGGCCATGCCCTATTCGACCGAAGACCTCGCCGACAAAGTCCGCCGGTCAACGAGAGCATGAGGCGTCCGCGCGAATGAACACGAATGATGCGTGTTCATTCGCGGACTTTTTCTTAGCCGGCGATATATTTCACTTCCGGCTTCAGCGTGATGCCGAAGCGGCGGTGGACGGTTGCGCGGATTTCTTCGGCAAACTGTGCGATGTCGTGGCCGGTAGCGCCACCATAATTGACGATCACCAGCGCTTGCCGGTCGTAGGTGCCGACCGCGCCGCGACGCAGGCCTTTCAGTCCGCACTGTTCAATCAGCCATCCGGCGGAGAGTTTCACCTGCCCGTCGGGGGAGGGATAGGACGGCAGGGTGGGAGATTCGCGTTTGAGCGCCTCAAACTGCTCCTGTGGGACGACCGGATTGACGAAAAAACTGCCCGCGTTGCCCAGGACCTCCGGATCGGGCAACTTTTCCCGGCGGATACGAATGACGGCTTCCCGTACGGCCGCCACGGTCGGCGGCACGCCGGAGGACGCAAGCCGCTCCTTCAGATTGCCGTACGCAAGCCGAAACACAGGCTGTTTCGACAGGCGCAGCGTCACATAAGTAATCACGTATGGGTCATGATGCTCGTCCTTGAAAAAACTGTCACGGTAGCCGTACCGGCAGGCTGCATTTGTAAAAGTCTGTTTTTCTAGTGTCCGCCGGTTGATGGCTTCGACGGTTTCGATGCGCTCCCCGATTTCCACTCCGTAAGCGCCGATGTTCTGCACGGCAGCTGCACCCGTTTCGCCGGGAATCAGCGACAGGTTTTCAATGCCGCCCCAGCCATTCTCCGCAGCCAGCGCCGTCACGCGGTCCCACGTCTCGGCTGCGCCGGCACGCAACCATACGGCGTCGGCTGTTTCGCGCACCGGCTCGATTCCCCGAATGGCCGAATGAAGAATGATTCCGTCGAAATCGTTCAGAAATAAAAGATTGCTTCCGCTGCCGATATGCAGGGCAGGCAGTTCCCGGAAGGATTTGTCCCGCAGCATGTGTTCCAACTCCGTCTCGCCGGCATACTCCATAAACCAGCGGGCGCGTACGGGAAGGTGGAAGGTATTGAATGGCTCCAGTGAAAAATTTTGCTCAATCCTCACGCTATCTGACTATATTGCAAAAAAGGACCTCCCTCCCTGTAGCAGGGAGAGCAATCCTTTTGAGTTTTTCTATCATAGAACGGTCAGTAGCGGCGTTCCAATATCCAGGCGTCCTGGAAATTCGGATAGTACCTCGAACGGACGGCTTCGCGGCTTCGTTCCGCTTCCTGACGGCTTTCGTGGCTGGTCAGGATCACGCGCAACATGCCCTGTTCGTTTTCAGCCAGAATCGGCATATATCCTGCATCCTGCATCCGCTCTTTCAACGAATAGGCGTTGGTTTGATTCCTGAAACTGCCGATTACCACGCTGTACAGTTTGATGCCGTCGGCATTTTCTCCTGCAAACGCACTGATTCGTTCCTGTCTGGCCGGCGAAGTCGTTTTGGATTTGCTCACCGGAACAATCTCTTCCTCTTCCTCATCGTCCACAGAAAAATCTACCTCTTCCTTTTCTTTGGCCTGTTCATAAGCAGCCTTGTAAGCTTTTTGTTTGGATTTGCACGAAACACAACACATCAGAGCTAAGCAAAGCGCCATTCCTATTAATCCTATATTCTTCATATCAGTTGAACTTTAAATTAATTCCGCAAATATATAAAATTATTGGAAACCGCTTGTGAAATTGACGGTAATCATATCAATTTCACAAGCGATTTCACAGCTTTTGGGCTAAAAAAACCGTTTATTTCAGGGCTTTGATCCGGATATTCCGGAATTTCAGCGGCGAACCGTGGCCCAGGAAACCGATGTGACCGCTGGGGTTGAAGAGTCCCGGATGGTCTTTCCCGTCGGGCGTACCGTTTTTCGTTGCCTCGCGGAGGTCGCCGTTCAGGATTTCCGTTCCGTTCAGGGTGATTTGGATACGGTCGCCGTAGGCTATTACTTCCTGGTAGTTCCATTCGCCCGCCGGCTTCAGGAACCCGCGCTTCGCCGGCAGAATCCCGTACACCGAACCGTGGTACTGGTATTCTTCCAGGTCGTTGTATATCGGATGTTCGCTGTCCAGAATTTGCAACTCCATGCCGACGTAGGCGGCGTCGCCCTCCATCGGCGTACGGATGCCCAGGCCGTTGTTGGCGGCGGGCGTCAGCTGAAACTCAAAACGGAAGATGAAATTCGCATACTCCTCCTTGGTATACAGGTTCTCGTACGCCCCGGCGCCGGTCCTGTCCGGATCCATGACGATGCAGCCGTCGGCGATCGTGTAGTTGACCAGGTTGCCCGTCCATGCGTGCATGTTCGTGCCGTCGAACAGGATTTGAAAACCGTCCTTTTTTTCTTCGTCCGAAAGTTGGAAAGGCTCCGGGCGTTCCAACTCCTTGACGTAGATATTCCGGTACCATACCTTGCTTCCGTGCGCCTGGAGTTCGATCTGCTCCACCGGCGGGACGGGAAGCGCCCGGTTCCAGAAATTCTCCAGGATCACGTCGTCGGTCACTAATTCGCCGTTCAGCTTCACCGTCACGCGGTCGCCCACCATCCGGATGTATAACGTGTTCCATTCGCCCAGCCGGTTGTCGGCCACCTTGAGCGGCTTGCTTTCGTGCACCTGGTTGTTGTACAGTCCGCCGGAGCCGACCTGTGCGCCCACGTTCACACGCGCCGTGTCCCAGATCTGCACCTGCGGCGTGCCGCGCAGGTAAATGCCGGCGTCGGCTTCCGGGCCGGCGGGGTCGAGCTTCCAGTCGATGTACATCTCAAAGTCGCCGTACTGCTTTTCGGTGCAGAGGTTGTCGTATCCGCTCCCGACAAAGGCAAGCAGCCCGTTTTCAACCGTCCAGTCCTTCCGCATCTGCTCGTCGGCCTTGGCCTGTCTCCGGGCCAACTCGGAGGGCTTCATCTTGGCGCGTGCGATCGGGTTTTCTACCAGCCCTTTCCAGCCGGACAGGTCTTTGCCGTTGAAAATCGACACAAAACCTTTCTCCTTCGGCATCTCCTCCAGGTGCTTGCGAATCGACTGACGCTGGTAGTCGGCGTCGGGATTGCTCAGCGCGGCGCCCGCCCGGTTGAGCAGGTCAACGACGTTTTCGCCCGTATATTCCGGGTGATTGAGCGCAAGGGTCATGACGGCCGTCGCTGCCGCTTCCTTCAGCGCGTTCTTGTCCAGGAAATCACCCGCATACAGGAGCGCCGGGAAGGCGCCGGTCTTGCCGATTTGCGTCAGGATGGCGTTCTTCTGCGCGTCCGTCCGGGCGATTTCCATGGCGTTCCGCAGGTAAATCAGGCGGTTTTCGCCGGTCAGGGACGGGTCGGAAACGAGTTTCACGAAGGCGTCGAGGGCGCGGTCGAAATAGGATGACGCGGACGGCTCCGTGCATACGGTATACAGCTGCTCGGCCACTTCAAAGCCGTTCCAGCTCAGCAGGGCGTCGAAGGCAGCCTCTTTTGCTTCGCCGCTGCTTTTGCCGAACTCGCCGACGAGCAGGTCCAAGGCTCCGCGCTCGCCGGTGGTTGCGAGCGGCAGGTAGTAGAGGTGCTTTTTGCTTTCGCCGGCCTGGTACATCCGGCGGACCAGGGTTTCCTGCCGCGCGGCGGGCGTCCGGGACGAGAGGGCCGAGATGACGGCCCGTTGCAGCGGCGCCACGTAGGGTTGATCGACCGACTCCAGCAGGCCGCACATGTTCGTCAGGTCTTTCTCGCCGACTACGTCCTTCAGGGCATCGTAGGCGGCGGCCTTTACCTGGGGAGCGCCCGAACGGGTCTGCTCCAGGACGCTGTTCAGGTAGCCGGAGGATTTGCGCAGGGCCAGGAGTCGGATGCCGGCTATTTTGCCTTCGTCCGGAGCGGTGGGGAGAATCCGCGCCACGTCCGGGGAGATGCTGCCGTAGAAAGAGGCCAGGGTCTGCTGTCCCAGGTCAATGACCGCCTGGTCGCTGCTCGTCAGCAGGGCGGCGAGGGAGGGAATGGCAGGCGGCTGTCCGAGCCGTACCAGCGCCCATGCCGCCGCTTGCTTTACGCCGAAGTCCGCGCTGCCCAATTCCTTTTGCAGCGACTGGAGGGAGGTGGTCTCAATGCCGGTCTCCACGGCGGCCAGCATCCCCTGCTTCTCCGGACACTGCGCCTCGCGGCCCAGCCAGTTCAGCACGTCTTTTTTTACCTCGTTCTTCATCTTCGGCAAGTCCTTCAGGATCGCGGCGTAAAGTTTGCCGCCGGCAAAAGAGGAAGCAAAGTTCAGCGCCGCATTCCGGTATTCGGGCGACGGGTCTTTCAAGGCCGTGCGTATCATTGCCGTGAGCTGCTTTTCCTTCTGTTTTGGGACGGGAAGAGGCATGAAGCCCCATTCCATGGGAAACCAGACGTAACCGATCCTCTCCGGATCGTTGATGACGGTCAGGAGGGCGTGCTGCAGGGCGGCGATGCGCAGGTGTACCGGTGAATTTTTCGTCACCTTCGGCAAGGGCTGCGGCGCGGCGGCGGCGACCGGCTGGCCTTCGCCCAGGACGCGCAGCTGCTCGTTCAAAAAGGCCTTGATCGGTTCGAGCTGCGGATGCTCGGTCGACATGACGTGGTCCGCCTCGGTTGCGCTGGCCAGGGCTTTCCGGTAGGCGGCGACGACGGTTTGACGGGCGGCTTCCTGCCCTGCGGCGGAGACGTAGTGCGTGATTCCGCTCAGGGCATAATCGACGGCCACCCGGCTCTCCTGTCCGGGCGCGTTCAACTTCCAGACCAGGGTGAGGATGCCTTCCTCGCCGGTAGAAAGCAGGTCGGCGATCAGCCGGTTGTAATCACTTTGATTGCCGGCGGGCATCTGTGCCAGCACGTCGGCAATGATGGTTTGCGCCGTGCGGTTGGCCGGCGCCTGCGCCGTCAGGATGCTTCCGCACAGCAGGAGGGCGCTGATGATGATGGATATTTTTTTTCTCATAACGATTTCTTTTGAAAAGGGATTAAATACTCCAGGGCGCACGCATGGGCTGGTTGAGATAGCGGTTGGCTGCGTCGTCGCCGATAAATTTGAGTTTCACGGGATCGAACTGAAGCGTGCGGTTGAGCCGCAGCGCGACGGCGCCCATGTTCACGATCGTGGCCGAACGGAAGCCGTAGCGTTCGTTCAGGGCAAAAGGCCGGCGGGTCTTTACACATTCGATGAAGTCGGTCTCCTGCGCGTCAGGCTCCGGATAGTCGGCCAGCTTCTTTTCCCAGTCGGGGAGGTCGCAGACGAAATTCTTATAGACGTTGCCGTTCGGCCCGGCGATGTAGGGTGTGTCGGGATGGCCGAAGTCTCCGCCCCAGAGGACAATGCGGCAGCCGTCTTCGTAGGTGTAGGTGATGGATCGCCAGGTGCCCACGGCGTCGGGATGCTGCTGCGGGGCGTCCACTTCCACCTTGACGGGGCTGGTGTG
>JAISOP010000194.1 GCA_031275525.1 Tannerella sp. | reverse complement strand
TTAGTGGTTAGCGGTTAGTGGTTAGTGATAAGTGGGCGTTTTTCACTAACCACTAACCACTAACCACTAATATTTTGACGCCTTCCCTTCGCTGCTTAACGGCTCACCGCCCGAGGCCGACGGGCCCTTTTCGGCAGGCTGTCGCTCAAATCATATAAATCATACAAATCACATAAATCACAGTTCAGACAATGGAATAGAAGCGTTTGATGATTTTGTTACACAGGAGTGGTGAGTGGTTAGTGAAAATAATGCATACAGCCCGCCGGAAGTAACAACAATTCTTTCATTCTCAATTCTCAATTCCCCACTAACCGCTCGCCATTATAACGGCGGAATACGGAAAATTTTCCATAATCCGCCACGTGCTGTCTTGTATTTTGTCGTATCTTTGCCGCATCGAAAAAGCATTTGATTATTTCATAACTAAAACTTTAATTTGTATATGTGGTTACTTCATTCTTCAATCGGGAGAAAACTGGTCATGAGTATTTCCGGTACCGCGCTGGTTTTATTCCTGCTGTTTCATTTGTGCATGAATGTGACGGCCGTCTTTTCGTCCGAGGCGTACAATACGATCTGCGGACTGCTGGGCGCCAACTGGTATGCCGTTGCTGCGACGGTGGGCCTGGGCGCCCTCATCGCCATTCATTTCCTGTATGCCATTATGCTGACGCTGCAAAACCGCCGGGCACGCGGTAGCGACCGGTATGCGGTCAACAAGCGTCCCGCGGGCGTGAGCTGGGCTTCGCAAAACATGTTCGTGCTGGGGCTGATCGTCGTGGGAGGGCTGCTGCTGCACTTCAGCCAGTTCTGGTACAAAATGATGTTTGCCGAACTGACGGGGCATCACGAAGTGGCGCCCCTGTTGGGCGACGGCGTACTCCTCTCGCCCCAGGACGGGGCGGCTTTTATTGGCTACTATTTCAGCCGGCTCTGGGTGGTGGCGGCTTACCTGGTGTGGTATGCCGCCCTGTGGTTCCACCTGACGCACGGCGTGTGGAGCGCCTTCCAGACCCTGGGATGGAGCAACGGTCTTTGGGTGAAGCGCTGGAAATGGTTCGCCGACGGGGTCGTGACGCTCATTTTCCTCGGATTCGCCTTCGTGACGCTCTTCTTCTACGCGAAAAGCCTTTGCTGCGGCGCGGCTTGTCAATAATCATCCTTCAATGAAATCAGTATGACTCAAATAAATTCAAAAATACCACAGGGGCCGCTGGCCGGGAAGTGGAAAAATTACAGGGATCACCAGAAGCTGGTGAATCCCGCCAACAAGCGCCGCCTGGACATCATCGTTGTCGGGACGGGACTGGCCGGGGCTTCGGCTGCCGCATCGCTGGCCGAACTGGGTTTCAATGTCCTCAATTTCTGCATACAGGATTCGCCGCGCCGCGCACACTCCATCGCCGCGCAGGGCGGTATCAATGCGGCCAAAAACTACCAGAACGACGGCGACTCGGTCTACCGCCTGTTCTACGACACCATCAAGGGCGGCGACTACCGCGCCCGCGAAGCCAACGTCTACCGCCTGGCGGAAGTATCGAACTCGATCATTGACCAGTGCGTGGCACAGGGCGTACCTTTTGCCCGCGAATACGGCGGACTGCTCGACAACCGCTCGTTCGGCGGCGCACAGGTGTCGCGCACGTTCTACGCCCGCGGACAGACGGGACAGCAGCTCCTGCTCGGCGCCTACTCCGCCCTCAGCCGGCAAATCGGCCTGGGCAAGGTGAAGATGTATAACCGCCACGAAATGCTGGACGTGGTGATCGTCAACGGACGCGCCCGCGGCATCATTGCCCGCAACCTGGTCACCGGGAAAACAGAACGCTATGCGGCACACGCGGTCGTGGTGGCTACCGGAGGATATGTCAACACGTTTTTCCTCTCGACCAATGCCATGGCCTCGAACGGCTCGGCCGCGTGGCAGTGCTACAAAAAAGGCGCTTATTTTGCCAACCCGTGCTACGTGCAGATACACCCGACCTGTATCCCCGTACACGGCGAATCGCAGTCCAAACTGACGCTCATGTCCGAATCGCTGCGCAACGACGGCCGCACCTGGGTGCCGAAAAAGAAGGAAGACGCCGAGGCCATCCGCGCCGGCAGGCTCAAACCGACGCAAATCGCCGAGGAAGACCGCGACTACTACCTCGAACGCCGCTATCCGGCCTTCGGCAACCTGGTACCGCGCGACGTGGCTTCGCGTGCCGCCAAGGAACGCTGCGACGCCGGCTTCGGTGTCGGCTCGGGACAGGCCGTGTACCTCGATTTTGCCGACGCCATCAGCCGCCTGGGGCGAAAGGTGGTTGAGCAGCGCTACGGCAACCTTTTCCAGATGTACGAAAAAATTGTCGACGACAATCCGTATGAAACGCCGATGATGATTTTCCCCGCGCTGCACTATTCGATGGGCGGCCTGTGGGTCGACTACGAACTGATGACGAATATCCCCGGACTGTTTGCCATCGGCGAAGCCAATTTCTCCGACCACGGCGCCAACCGCCTCGGCGCCTCGGCGCTGATGCAGGGGCTGGCCGACGGATACTTCGTCCTGCCGTACACTATCCAGAACTACCTGGCCGACCAGATACAGGTGCCGCACTTCAAGACCGACACGCCCGAATTTGACGCGGCCGAGAAGCAGATCAGCGACCGCATCGCGCGGCTGATGAGCGTCGGCGGACAGCGTTCGGTCGACAGCCTCCACAAGGAACTGGGACACATCATGTGGGAATACGTCGGCATGGCACGCAACGCGGAAGGACTGAAGACGGCCGTCGCGAAAATCAGGGCGCTGAAGAAGGAATTTTGGAGCAATGTCCGCATCCCGGGCCAGGCCGGCGACCTGAACGTGGAGCTTGACAAGGCGCTTCGCCTGGCCGATTTCATCGAACTGGGCGAGCTGATGGCACACGATGCCTGCGACCGCGCCGAGTCGTGCGGAGGCCATTTCCGCGAAGAACATCAGACGGAAGACGGCGAGGCGAAACGTCACGACGATACGTTTTCCTACGTATCCTGCTGGGAATATCAGGGCGAAGACAAAGACCCGGTCATGCTGAAAGAGACGCTCGACTACGAATTTGTCGTGCGTCAGCAACGGAATTACAAAAACTGAAAAAGCGAACGACAATGGACAGGAATATAGATATAACATTAAAGGTATGGCGTCAGCGGGGGCCGAAGGAAAAAGGCGCTTTCGAGACGTATCAGCTGAAGGGCATTTCGCAGGGCAGTTCTTTCCTCGAAATGCTGGATGTGCTCAACGAGCAGTTGATCAGCCAGGGCAGGGAGCCGGTATTTTTTGACCACGACTGCCGCGAAGGCATCTGCGGGATGTGTTCGCTCTACATCGACGGCCATCCGCACGGACCGGATACGGAAATCACGACCTGCCAGCTCCACATGCGCAAGTTCAGGGACGGAGCGACGATTACGGTTGAGCCGTGGCGGTCGGCCGGTTTCCCGGTCATACGCGACCTGACGGTCGACCGCCAGGCGTACGACAAAATCATGCAGGCCGGCGGCTTCGTGTCGGTAAACACCGGCGGCGTGCCCGACGCCAACGCGATACCCGTTCCGAAAGAGAAGGCCGACCTGGCCATGGACGCGGCGGCCTGTATCGGCTGCGGCGCCTGTGCAGCGGCCTGCAAAAACGGTTCGGCGATGCTGTTCGTATCGGCCAAGGTGAGCCAGCTGGCCCTGCTTCCGCAGGGACGCGTCGAAGCCGCCCGCCGCGCCAGGGCAATGGTGGCCAGGATGGACGAGCTGGGCTTCGGCAACTGTACCAACACCCGTGCGTGCGAAGCGGAATGCCCGAAGAGTATCTCGGTCACGAACATCGCCCGCCTCAACCGCGAGTTCCTCTCGGCCAAACTGAAAGATTGACACTCAACAAAACCGTATGGAAAAGAGCCGGCGCAAAAAGCAACGGCTCTTTTTTTTGTGCCGTGCATGACAACTAATGTCTTTTTCGAGAAATCCATCCCGATAAATAAATTTCTTTCCATATCTTTGTCCCTTACTTTTTGGATTGATTTAACCGAAAACTGTTGTGTACAATACCCCTAATCAGGTTTATTACTTACTGTTTAGTATCCTCAGTTTGGCCGACAGAGGTCGAATTCGCATGATGGAATTTCCTGTCAGCCCTATAGTTTACCTCCGGCGGGTCGGTTAAATCTTTCCTTTCATACAACCCTTAACCGGGGAGTTTAAATTGGACAGGATGTATAAAATGTATTCCGTAGGAAAAGATTTCTTTTTGATAGACGACCTCGTGGCTGACGCTCCATATACCTATACCTTTAACCTGAACATGACGGTTGCCGTTGTTTGCACGAAGGGGTACGCCAAAGGACGTGTCAACCGGAAACCCTATATTTCACAAACGCCGAGCATCACGGTGTCGCGTCCGGGCGAGGTGTTGCAGTATGAGCAGGTCAGCGAGGATTTTTCGGGTTTTATTGTCATCCTGTCCCGCCGGTTTGCCGACGATCTGCTGACCAACATGCAGGAGCGTCTTTCGCTGTGGCTCGCCTTTGTGGACACTCCCTGCCTTCCGCTGAACAGCCGGGAACTGAAAACGGCCCTGGACTATTATCATTTGTTGAAAAAAACCCAGGAAGTGGAAGCTATTCCGGTGCGCCGGGAAATAGTTAAACACCTGACGCTGGCGTTTTACTACACGATGACGTACCGGTTGAAGATACTGCCGGACAATGTGCTGCCGCGTAAACAGGAGGTTCTTTTGGAGAGGTTCATGAACCTGGTGCGGGAACATTTCCGTGAACAGCGCAATGTGGGCTTCTATGCCGACCGGCTGTGCCTGACGCCCAAGTACCTGTCGAAGGTCATCCGGAACAGCAGCGGCGCATCGGCTGGCGAATGGATTGATAACTACGTCATGCTCGAAGCCAAGGCGCTGCTTAAGTCCACCAACATGACCATCCAACAAATCAGCGACGAACTGAACTTCCCCTCGCAGTCGTTCTTCGGGAAATATTTCAAAAGAATAGCGGGCGTCTCGCCGAAAACGTATAGAAAATAGGATTCAAGAATTCATAACATTCTACGCCGGCGAGGGAAACCGGCCTTGGTAAGCGAATCACAAAAGACGCCGGTCGCCGGAGAAAAAATCCCGGCATTCGATCCGTTTGTATTTTAATTCTTCTTACTTTTACAGCGGTATTTTTAATACCGGAATCAATCAAAATACGAACAATATCAATTGAAACATGATGTCAAGTAAATTAAAACTGCCGGACGAGCAGTTGATGGGGTATGCAAATACGATGAACAACCCCCAAAAAGGTTACTCTATGAAAAGATGTAAAATCTCTGCGGTGTTCATTGCCGTCTATTTTATCTGTATCATACCGTTTCGTGCGGCAGATGATACGGTCGAACCGTATGCTTCGGCGGTTAAATCGGAGGAAATGACGTTGATAAACCGCTGGCTCGGTTTTTTGATCAAAAACGGCGCCGAAGCGGACTCCATGCGTTATGCGCCGGCCCTTCCGTTCAGTTTTCTTTGCGGCGAACGTTCCAGTACGGAATGGATCAAACCGGATAATGCCGAAATTGAAAGCGGGAACTGGATACACAATACGAAAATCCATACGCTTCGCTGGAAGGATGGGGAAACGAACCTGTCGTGCGAGATGCAATTGACGGAATACCGTGACTTTCCCGCGATGAGTTGGACGGTTTTCCTGAAAAACGAAGGCAGCGCCGACAGCGACCCGATTCACGACTTCAAGGCGCTCGATACCTACTGGAAAGGTGCAGACGAGTCCATGCCGGTATTGTATCGTTCGCAGGGTTCGGACGGCCGAACGGACGACTTTGTTTATAGCGGCGAAGAAATGCGGAAATCCATGTGGACCAATACCCGAACGGTTCGCATGGATGCCCGGGCTAATTCGGACTTCCGGCGCGCTTCGAATTATTCCCCGTTCGATTCCGATACCCGTCCGTCGGCTACCTGGCTGCCGTTTTTCAATCTGCAAACGGGCGCCGACGGTTTAATCGTCGGTATCGGCTGGAACGGTTTATGGTTTGCGGAAATCGGTCACGACGGTCAGGGAACCTGCCCGCTTTCCGCCGGTATGGAACACCTGAACACCAAACTGCTGCCCGGTGAATCCATTCGTTCGCCGTTGATGCTGGTGGTTTACTGGTCGGGCGAATCCTTGCATGGCCAAAACCTGTTTCGCCGGTTCGTCCTGACTCATTTTCATCCGCAAAAAGATGGTAAGCCGCTTCCAATGCCGGTTTGTTGCGGGACATGGGGAGGATGGTCGAATCAAACCCATCTGGAATTTATCCAAACGATTGTCGAAAAGCAATTGCCGTACGATTATTATTGGATAGACGCCGGCTGGTACGGAAAAAGCGAGACGGACTGTCCGAATGTTTTCAATGGCGACTGGGGAACGGTCGGCGACTGGATTGTCAATAAGCACCGGCATCCCGAAACGCTTAAACCGGTCAGTGAAGCGATTCAGGAGGCAAACATGAAATTCCTCCTTTGGTTTGAGCCGATTCGAGCCTCTCGCGGAACCGATACCGCTACCGTGCATCCCGAATGGTTTATTGATACCGGAGCAGGTAACCTCTTGCTTGACCTGGGTAAACCGGAAGCGAAAAAGTATATTACCGAAACAATTTCGGGGTTGATTACGGAAAACGGTGTTAACTGCTACCGGGAAGATTTCAACTTTGACCCCTTTCCTTACTGGACCCATCAGGAAGCGCCGGATCGTGCCGGGATGAGGGAAATGCGTTTTGTCGAAGGTGTTTATGCTTATTGGGATGAATTGCGCCGGCGCCATCCGGAGTTGGTGATTGACAACTGCGCCAGCGGCGGACGCCGTATCGAACTGGAAACCATGAAACGAAGTATGCCGCTTTGGCGTACCGATTACAATTGCTTTCCCTTCCTGCTGACGGAAGCTACCCAGGCTCATACGTTCGGAATAGCACACTGGCTCCCGGCCCATTCGATCAGCCCGTTTGTGGGACAGCCGGACACGTATCAATTCCGTTCGGCGCTCTCATCCGGCGTGGTGGCCAATCTTGACGACCTCGGCGTTCGTCCCATTGCCGAAAGAACCGATGAAGAATGGGACTGGTGGCGTGTCCGCATCCGGGAAGCGCAACGGGCAAAACCGTTTTTCTACGGTGATTTTTACCCGTTGACTAACGGCAATTACTCCCCGGAAAGCTGGCTGGCGTATCATTTTTATCTTCCCGAACAAGCATCGGGGATCATTGTTGCCTTCCGGCGCCCGAAATCGGATGTGGTGTCGATGACCTTCGACCTGACCACCCTCCGGCCCGAGGCAACTTACGAATTTGAGGACGCAGACACCGGTGAAAAAGTAACGCTCCCCGGCAACGAAATACGCAAACACGGCTACACCCTGAAAACGAGTTCTCCCCGTGAAAGCCGCCTCGTATATTACCGGCAAATAAAATAAACAACGATTATACACAAGACAAGAACAAATCATTCATTAAAAACGTTATGAGACACATTTCAATCCTTATCATTGCATTGTTGCTTGCCTCCTGCGGGCAAAAGGCAACCGTCAGCGAGGAAACCCTCGAACTGACCACGTATCCATACGACGACCCCGACGTCACGCCACATCCGGAAAGCTCCTTTTATCCCTATTTCAAGTACGACGGATATGCGCACCAGGGGCAACCGCAATCGTGGGAAAGCGTTGTACTGGAAAACGATTACCTCCGTGTGACGGTCATTCCGGCTATCGGCGGGAAGATCTGGGGAGCGGTGGAAAAAAGTACGGGAAAAGAGTTTATCTATTTCAACCATTCGGTCAAATTCCGCAACATCGCTATGCGGGGGCCTTGGACTTCGGGCGGCATCGAACTGAATTTCGGCATCATCGGACATGCGCCTACCACCGCAGCGCCGGTCGATTATTTCACCCGCCAAAACGACGACGGCAGCGCCAGTTGCTTTGTCTCGGCCTTCGACCTGATTGCGCGAACCTGGTGGCAGGTCGAAATCAATCTCCAACCCGATAAGGCGTTTTTTACCACCTCGACCACCTGGCGCAACCTCACGCCTTTCCCGCGTCCATACTATCATTGGATGAATGCCGGATATCATGCTGCCGATGATTTGGTTTTTGTTTTTCCCGGACCGTATTACATCGGTCATGGCGGAGACGTGCACGCTTTCCCGCGCGACGAACAGGGACGGGATCTGTCGAGATATGCAGCACATGCTTTCGGGGGAGACAAATCCATGCACGTCCTGGGAAATTACAACGATTTCTATGGCGCCTATTACGAAAACGAACGCTTCGGGTCGGTACATTATTCGGCGTTCAACGACAAACTCGGCAGGAAAATCTTCCTCTGGGGGCTGTCGCGTTCGGGAATGATTTGGGAAAACCTGTTGACCGATACCGACGGGCAATATGTCGAACTCCAGTCGGGACGCCTCTATAATCAGGCGGCGGCGGGAAGCGGATTCACGCCTTTCAAGCAATACGCCTTTGCTCCCTGCGCCACCGACACATGGAAAGAATACTGGTATCCGGTGAAGGAAACCGGCGGCATCGTGAAAGCGAACGATTGGGGTGCGCTCAATGTGGTCAGGACGGGCGAAAAGGTGACGCTCAGTTTTTCGCCCGTGCAACGCATCCATGACGAATTGACGGTGTATGCCGGCGGAAACAAAATTTTCAGCGAACGGCTGTCGCTTGATGTTTTGCAGACATGGCAGAAAACCATCGTCCCGGATCCCGCCGATGTCCCGCTGAAAATCGTGCTGGGAGACGAACGGCTGGTTTATTCCGAAAATCCTGCCGACAACTATCTTGCCCGTCCGGTCACATCGCCCGCCGATATGGATTACCGGTCTGCGTACGGTCTTTACCTGCAAGGAGAATTAGCCTTGAACGAAAACCGTTACGACGACGCGATCGACCTGTTGAAACAGTCCCTGGCCGTCGAACCCTACGCCCTGCACGCGCTCCGTGACCTCGGCTTTATCTACTGCTGGCGGGGACGGTTGGCCGAGGCCGAGGCCTGCGCGCGCACCATCCTGTCGGTCGATGCCTACGACCCCGACGGCAACTTCCTGTACGGACTGGTCAATAGCAGGCTCGGAAAGAGTATCGACGCGATGGACGGCTTTAAGGTGGCCGCCCTGTCACCGGCTTTGCGTCCGGTGGCCTACACCTGTCTGGCCAAGGAATCGGGCAGGAAGGGGCAGTGGACGCAGGCGCTTCAATACGCCGGACAGGGCATTGCCTCCGGAACCAACGCCGGCGAGGTCCGGCAGTTGCAGGCAGTAGCCCTCCGCAAGTCCGGCAAGTCCGCCGACGCCCTTCCACTCATCGCCCTCATCGAACGCGACGAACCGCTGAATCATTACGCGCGTTTTGAAAAATACCTGCTCACGGGCGCGGAGAACGACCGGACAGCGTTTTTGCAATACATCCGCTGCGAACTGCCTCACGAGACATTCATGGAGATGGCAGGATGGTACGAAAGCCTGAACTGCATCGACGAAGCGCTGGAGTTGTATGCCCTGGCGACGGATTATCCGATAGCCCTCTACCGTAGCGCATACCTGCTGTGGCAGCAGGGCGACAGCCGCAGTGATTCCCTGTTGCATAAAGCGGAAGCGTTGCCCGTGAGGATGGTTTTCCCGTTCCGTACCGAGACGGTTCCGGCGCTCGAGTGGGCGGTCGCACAGTCCGGCAAGTGGGTGAACAAGTATTACCTGGCGGTGTTGTACAATTTCCTGGGCGAGGAGGAAAAAGCCTCGACGCTCTGGGAACAGTGTGGTCATACGCCCGACGATGCGGTATTCTACCAGGCGCGTGCGCAGTTCCGCAAAGCAGAGGAACGGCTGGCCGATTTGCTTCACGCCGAAGGGTTGGAAAAATCGTGGCGAACGGGACTGGCTTTGATTCGTTATTATCAGGAAACGAAACAGTATGATGCCATGTACGAAAAGACCAGGGAATACGCCGCCGCATTTCCCGGCAACGACCTGATCGGTCTCAAATATGCCGTAGCCATGCTTGAGCAAAAGAAATATCGCGAATGTGCCATTTACCTTAACACGCTGAATGTATTGCCCAACGAAGGCGCTTACGAAGGACGCAGGGTCTATCGGAAGGCCTGGCTTTGCTGCGCCCTTGAAAACGTGCAGGCAGGAAAATACAGGGATGCGCTGTCGGACGTCGAACAGTCGAAGCTTTGGCCCGAACATCTGGGCGTCGGCAAACCCTACGACGAAAACATGGACCTGAGCGTCGAAAACTTCATCGCCGACTACTGCCTCGCTAAACTGAACGGAGGCAAACTGCCGCGCTTCGTCGCAACCCAACTTTCGTCTTCCGACGAAATCGCAAAAGAGGCTCTGCTGATATGCAGATGAAAAAGGAAGACTAAATCATGGAATTCCGCGGAATTTTTCTCCCTGGAGTCTCCGGGACGAAAAATTCCACGGAATTTTCTTTCCTGGAGACTCCGTGACGAAAAATTCCACGGAATTTTCTTTCCCGGAGACTCTGTGACGAAAAATTCCACGGAATTTTCTTTCCCGGAGACTCCGTGACGAAAAATTCCGCGGAATTCCATCCTCCAACCTCAAATACAACGAAAAAACCTCGTAACCCTGCGGGAACTTCTAAGACCCCTCCCCGGGAGGGTGTGTCCAAAGCCCACCTGCCGTCAGCTAAAGCAAACGGCAGGTGGGCTTTGGACACACCCTCAGATGGCCCTTCTCGACACGCTGCGTAAGGGACACTCCCGGCCCCTCCCCGCAAGGAGAATAGAAAAAGGTTTTCATACAAAGCATTCCTAATTCAATAATTCCAGGATTCAAGGATTCATAACATTCTACGCCGGCGAGGGAAGGCGGCCTTGGAAGGTGTTTGCCCTGGTGTTTACGCTTAGGCGCTGTCGGGAAATAAAAAAGAGGAAGATGTACCGGACATCTCCCTCTTTCAATCCTTGAATCTTTGAATCCTATCCCAGGAATCCCAGCAGGATGCCGGCGGCCACGGCTGAACCGATGACGCCGGCCACGTTCGGCCCCATGGCGTGCATCAGCAGGTAGTTGGTCGAGTCGTATTCCATCCCCACAACCTGCGAGATACGCGCGGAGTCCGGTACGGCCGATACGCCGGCGTTTCCGATGAGCGGGTTGATTTTGTTGCCTTCCCGCAGGAAGAGGTTGAAGAACTTCACGAACAGGACGCCGGCGCACGTGGCTATCACGAACGACAGGGCGCCGAGACAGAATATTTTAATCGAACTCAGTGTAAGAAACTGGGTTGCCTGCGTGGAGGCGCCAACCGTGATCCCCAGCAGGATGGTAATGGTGTCGATCAGCGGCCCGCGGGCGGTCTCGGCCAGGCGGCGCGTCACGCCGCTTTCCTTGATCAGGTTGCCGAAGAAGAGCATCCCCAGCAGCGGCAGTCCCGACGGTACCAGGAAACAGGTCAGCAGCAGACCGACGATGGGGAAGATGATTTTCTCGGTAGACGATACGGCGCGGGGCGATTTCATCCGTATCAGCCGCTCTTTGGGGGTTGTCAGCAGCCGCATGAAAGGCGGCTGGATGATGGGTACCAGCGCCATGTAGGAGTAGGCCGATACGGCGATGGCTCCCATCAGGTTCGGGGCCAGTTTGGAGGAAAGGAAGATGGCCGTCGGGCCGTCGGCGCCGCCGATGATGCCGATGGCGCCGGCCTGGTTCGGTTCGAAGCCTCCCAGCTGCAGGGCGATGATGTAGGCGCCGAAGATGCCGAACTGCGCCGAGGCGCCGATCAGCATCAGCTTCGGGTTGGAGATGAGCGCCGAAAAGTCGGTCATGGCGCCGATGCCCAGAAAGATGAGCGGCGGATACCAGCCCGAGGTGACGCCCTGGTAGAGGATGTTGAATACGGAACCCTCTTCGTAGATACCCAGTTGCAGCCCGGCGTCCTTGAAGGGGATGTTGCCGATCAGGATGCCGAAGCCGATGGGTATGAGCAGCATCGGTTCAAATTCGTAGCGGATGGCCAGGAAGATGAAAAGTAGTCCGAAGAAGATCATCGCGAAATGTCCCGGCGTGGCGTTGTAGAATCCCGTGTAGGAGAAGAACAGCCGGAGGTTCTCGGCGAGAAACGATAAGAAACTTTCTTGCATGGTTCCGCTGCGTTAGTTGATGACTACCAGTATGGCGCCTTCGAGGACGGATTCGCCTTTTTCAACCTTGATTTCCGTGACCTTGCCGGTGTATTCGGAGGCGATGGTATTTTCCATCTTCATGGCTTCGAGGACGAGCAGTTTCTGTCCCTTCTTCACTTCGTCTCCGACCTTGCAGTCGATGCTCAGGATGACGCCGGGCAGGGGCGATTTGACGGCGCCCTTCGCCCCGCCGCCGGCCGGACGCGATACGACCGGCGTGCCGGCCGACGTCGTCGGCGCCTGCGCAGGGCGCTTAATCGTGACCACCTGTTTCTTGGCCGGCCTGTCCATCAGCACTCTGTAGGGCGTGCCGTTGACCTCCACTTCGGCGACGGTATCTTCTATTTTGTGTACCGTAATATTGTAGATACTTCCGTTGATTGTATACTTGAACTGTTTCATTTGATGATTTATTTAGTTTGATACGCTGATTTTCCGAGGGGTTCTCTCAGGCCGTAGATTTTCGAACTCCACGGCGAATAGTGCCGTGCCACCCGGCGGATGGTCAGTACCGTATTTTCCAGGTCGTGGACGTCTTCCTCCGTCACTTCGTAGAGCGCCGCGGCAATGGCGGCGAATACTTCGCCCGATTCCGGTTCCCGGTGTTTCGCTTCGCTGCTTTCGCTGGCTCTGGCCTTCATCGAACGGCGCCGGCTGGCCCTGATGGCCGTCAGCCCGATGTACTTGAAGGAGAAAAAGAGCAGCATCAGCCCGATGAAGACAACGGCCATGGCCGTGACGGTCATGCCCACGCCCCAGGCGTCGTTTTGCCGGAAGTTTTCGATTTTCTCGTTCGTGTCCAGGATTTTGTTGTTACTGCTCGGTGTCACCTTGGCGAGGCTTTCCCAGCGGCCGAAGCCGTCGACCGTCAGGCCGTAGCTGACGTCCGCACGCTGGCCGGCGGGGACGGTGAGGTCGTCAATCAGCGTCTTGCCGTCGGAATCGTAGAAGGCCAGGTAATTTTCCCCCGACGGGTCCAGCTTGAAGTTCACGTGAAACGTCCCCCGCGCGGCCATCCCGTCGGCCCAGAAAAGCACGTGCTGGCGCGGTGGAATTTTGGTCAGCACGTCGCCCTTGGGAATCATGTATTTCCGCGGATTGTTCCGGTCGTTCGTCAGAAAGCAGCCGCCGATATTGACCGTGCCCCACGACGTGTTGAACAGTTCGATCCATCCGTTGCGCATGCCGTAGTCGTCCACAAAATTATGCTCGTTCACGGTCAGCACTTCGTTGAAACGCATGCCGGTCGTTCGCTGCCCCTGCGCCGCAAAAGCGCAGACAAGCATCAGTAACAGGGCGATCCCTGTTCCTTTTCTTTTTCCGTTCATCATGCAGTCCGGTTAGAGTGGAATATTGCCGTGCTTTTTCGCCGGGTTCGTCAGCTTTTTCGTCTGCAACTGCTGCAGGGCGCGGGTGACGCGGAAGCGCGTATTGCGCGGCTCGATCACGTCGTCGATATAGCCGTATCTGGCCGCATTGTAGGGATTGGCAAACAGTTTGTTGTATTCGCTTATCTTCCCGGCCATCAGCGCGGCCGGGTCGGCGGCGTCCCTGATTTCCCGGGCATACAGTACCTCGGCTGCACCCGCGCCGCCCATGACGGCGATTTCGGCCGTCGGCCAGGCATAGTTCAGGTCTCCGCGCAGCTGCTTGCAACTCATCACGATGTGCGAACCGCCGTAGGACTTGCGCAGCGTTACGGTCACTTTCGGCACCGTCGCCTCGCCGTAGGCGTAGAGCAGTTTTGCACCGTGCAGGATGACGCCGTTGTATTCCTGTCCCGTTCCCGGAAGGAAGCCCGGCACGTCGACCAGCGTCACCAGCGGGATGTTGAACGCATCGCAGAAGCGTACGAACCGCGCACCCTTGCGCGAAGCGTTGCAGTCCAGCACGCCGGCCAGGTATTTCGGCTGATTGGCCACAATCCCTACGGACTGTCCGTTGAAGCGGGCAAAGCCGATGATGATGTTCTTGGCATAGTCCTGCTGGACTTCGAAGAACTCGTTGTTGTCGACAATCGTGCCGATGACCTCGTACATGTCGTAGGCCTGGTTGGCGCTGTCGGGGATGATGTCGTTCAGGATGTCGTCCAGGCGGTCAATCGGGTCGGTACATTCCACGTAAGGCGCCTCCTCGAGGTTGTTCTGCGGGATGTAGCTGAGCAGTTTGCGAATCATGGCCAGCCCTTCTTCCTCCGTTTTGGCGGTGAAGTGGGTGACGCCCGACCGGGTCGAGTGTACGCTTGCGCCGCCCAGGTTCTCCTGGTCGACGTCTTCGCCGGTCACGGACTTGACGACCTTCGGGCCGGTCAGGAACATGTAGGACGTTCCTTCCGTCATCAGCGTAAAGTCAGTCAGCGCCGGGGAATACACGGCTCCGCCGGCGCAGGGGCCGAAGATGCCGGAGATCTGCGGGATCACGCCGGAGGCCAGGATGTTGCGCTGGAAAATCTCCGAATAGCCGGCCAGGGCGTTAATGCCTTCCTGGATGCGGGCGCCGCCCGAGTCGTTGATGCCGATGCAGGGTGCACCCATTTTCATGGCCATGTCCATCACCTTGCAGATTTTCTGGGCCATGGTTTCCGACAGCGATCCGCCGAAGACGGTGAAATCCTGTGCGAAAATATAGACCAGCCGTCCTTCAATGGTGCCGCTGCCGGTCACTACGCCATCGCCCAGG
Organism: Tannerella sp.; assembly: GCA_031275525.1. Lineage (GTDB taxonomy): Bacteria > Bacteroidota > Bacteroidia > Bacteroidales > Tannerellaceae > Tannerella. The sequence goes on along the minus strand of JAISOP010000194.1, from coordinate 5,870 downwards.
AACGTTTTCTTTTCCTGTCCGAAGTTCGTGCAGCGGTGTTTCACAAACATGTCCATCTCCTCAAAGCTGTTTTCGTCCAGCAGCATGGAGATCCGTTCGCGAGCGGTATACTTGCCGCGTTCGTGCTGTTTGTCGATGGCTTTTTCGCCGCCGCCCAGCCGCGCCTGATCGCGCAGGGCAATCAGTTCCCTTACTTTTTCAAGTTGATTACTCATTAATAAATTGATTAAACTAAAAACTAAGAACTAAAAACTAAAAGTTGTGTGAAGTACGACGTCCGGCCTCGACGTCGGGTTGCGTCTCGGTGAGACGTCGGGCGACGTCTTGTCTCGACGCCGGGCGACGTCCTGTTTTATGGAATACGGGCGAGGCCGATCATCAGCGTTCCGGTATGTCATTCCCGAATATATATGATTAATGAATTGTGGTTTCGGTTATTTAGGTGCGTTCATGCAAAGCTCGGTCAGGACGCCGCCCGTCGATTTGGGATGCAGGAAGGCGATGCTCAGCCCTTCGGCTCCGGCACGCGGCGCCGGGTCGATCAGTTGTACGCCGTTGGAAGCGGCTTCGTCGAGCGCCGCCTGTACGGACGGGACGGCAAAGGCGATGTGATGAATCCCTTCGCCTCTCTTTTCAATAAACTTTGCAATGGTACTGTTTGCATTTGTAGGCTCCAGCAGTTCGATTTTCGTTTGCCCGACCCTGAAAAAGGCGGTCTTCACCTGCTGGTCGGCCACCTCCTCGATGTTGTAACACTTTAAACCCAATACGTTTTCATAATACGGTAAATGAGCGTCAATGCTTTTTACCGCGATACCCAAATGCTCAATGTAAGAAATATCCATATATCTTTTGTCTTTAAAAAAGTAAATAATTTCGGCGGCAAAGGTAGGGAAAATTATTATAATCGCTTTGTGGTGGCGGAGAAATTTATTTTTATACTTTGCGTAGCATGGTTTTGTGCATGGCCGGTTCTGCGAATTGCCCCGCCGTCATTGTATGCCATTCACCGATTCGTTTTCCTATCACCGGCTTCGTTTCCGGATATATTCATAGATAGCTTCCTGCGCACGTATGGGCGACTGCCGGGCGGCCGGGTCGTGCTTGAAGACATTGCGCAACCGTTCGTCGATATAACAGGCTTTGACGTTGTCGCACAGCTGGATTTGCAGTATATCCAGGATTTCCCGCTTGATGTCCGGTACGAGGATGGGAAAGGCCGTTTCGATGCGACGGTGGAGGTTGCGGTTCATCCAGTCGGCCGACGAGAGATAGACGTCTTCCGCGCCGTCGTTGTAGAAATACCACACCCGTGCATGTTCGAGGTACATGTCCACAATGCGGGTGATGCGGATATGACGGCTGTAGGGCTGATTGGGCACCAGACAGCAGATGCCGCGCACAATCAGGTCAATTTCCACGCCGCCCTCCGAGGCACGGTACAGTTCGTCGATCATCCGTTCGTCGTGCAGCCCGTTCATTTTTAAAATAATGCGCCCTTTCCGGCCGGCTTTCACATGGTCGGTTTCGCGCCGCATCATCCGCACCAGTTCCGGCACCATGTTGAAACGGGCGACCAGCAAATGACGGAACTGAGGTTCTACCGGTTCACCCTCCAACACGGAAAACACCTGCCAGGCTTCGGCAATGATGGCCCGCTCGCAGGTCAACAGCGCCATGTCCGAATAGGTCTTTGCCGTCTTCTCGTTGAAGTTGCCGGTACTCAGGTACGCAAAACCGGGCAGTCCCCCCTTACGGAGGATCACCGCCACCTTCGCATGAACCTTCAGTCCCGGGATGCTGTAAATGATTTTAATCCCCGCCTGTTCCATCCGTTCGGCTGTGGACATGTTGTTTTCCTCGTCGAAACGGGCCTTCAGTTCGACAAAGACCGTCACCCGTTTACCGTTCCCGGCGGCCCGGAGCAGCGTGTCTATCACGGCGGAATTTTCAGCCACGCGATACTGCGTAATCTTGATTTCCTCCACCTCCGGGTCGGAGGCCGCTTCCGCGAGGAAGCCAATCAGGTAGTCGAACGACTGGTAGGGGAAATGCAGCAGGACGTCGCGCTCCTCCACCGCCCGGAAGACCGACGCCATCCGGTCCAGGCAGGGCACGCACATCGGCGGCGGAACCGCCTGCGTCAGCAAGTCGCCCTTCGGATTGGGCAGTTTGCTCAAGTCCTGCAGGTTCATGTAACGCCCGCCCAGCACCAGGTCTTCTTCCGCGATGTGGAACGCCCGGCATACCGCGGCCAGGAAGTCAGCCGGCATCGCACTGTCGTACATGAAACGGCTCAGCGCCCCGATTTTCCGTTTCTTCACCTTCCGGCGGATGGTCTGGAGCATGTTTGCCGGGTTCTCCTCCTCCAGGTAAATATCCGCATCGCGCGAAATCTTGATACTGTAGCATCCGGTAATTTCATATCCCGGAAAAACGTGGGGCAGGTTGACCCGTATGATGTCGTCGATAAACATATAATAATACACGTTTCCGTGGGCCGGCAGCGGCACAAACCGGGGCACTTTGGCATACGGGATTTTAATCAGCGCGTAATGCGGTTCGCGGGTTGTCTTCCGCTCCATGCGGACGACTAAGTAGAGCCGGCGGTCACGGATAAAGGTGCGCAGGCCGGTCTCGATGGCTACCGGCGAGAGGAAGGGAAAGACCTCTTCTTCGAAATAGTTCCGCACAAACTCCTCGTGAAACGGTTGGGGTTTGGCCTCCTGATAGAGGTAAATCCCCTGGCGACGCAACTCCGGCAATACGTCTTCATGAAAGAGGCGGTAAAAAGCCTGCTGCTGGCGGTTTACTTCCGTTGTAATCTCCTCCAGCGTGGATTCGATGACCTCGATGCTCTCCGCCGCATAGTTCCTCCGCAGGATGGCCCCGCGATGTTCCGCCACCCGTATCTCGTAAAATTCCTCCAGATTGGAAGCGTAAATCGAAAGAAAATGCAATCGCACATACACCGGGGACGTTCGATCCGCTGCCTCCAGCAACACGCGATAATTGAATGACAGCCAACTCACATCGCGCTTAAAATAGGTATAAGGTGTTTTTTCCATTTCCTCCTGTCAAAAGTGCGTAAATGTAGATAGTTTTGCGGAATAAGCAAAATCGGCAGGACAAGGGCGCAGGGCCGACCTATACTTTGCGCGGCATGGTTTTGTGTATTCAGGGAATAGATCGAATCCTTTAAGCCCTTTAGGGTTTAGGGCTTTTAAGCCTCGGTGGGAACGAACCCACACCGTGTAAAGTATAATTTATCAGCAGAAACGCTTACCGGTTTGTAACCGGTGATAAAATAGCCGAATTGCCACGTCGCATGAGCGAAAAATCCTGACCGTCTCCGGCGGCTCCCATAAACGAAAAAAAGGGAAAAGACAAATAATTCTCAATTCTCCATTCAAAAACGTGTCCATCTCCGGAAAAAAAATCCCGGAACCCTAAACAGGCCCCGGGATTTTTCGTTGTAAGTAAACTCCTGTGTTTATTTCACAATCACTTTATAATTGTTGCTGCCACCCTGCGAGATGATGTAGAAGCCGGCCGGAAGCGGAACAGTGGTTGTACCGGCCGGGTAGGCAACGGTTTTCACCAACGCGCCTGTGCTGCTGTAGATACCGGCGCTGCCCGCTGTGGCGGAGGTGATGTATGCGGCGCCTTCCGCACCCCAGACCCGGTTGCCGTCCACGGCGGCATTACCCGTAGAGGATTGCGTGGTCGGGAACGATACGTTCACGTTGATCGCTTCCTGTACGCCAAGGATGGTGACTTCCCAGACATCTTCACCTATCTGCTTATAGGTGATCCCTTCTTCACCCTCGGGCAGAGGAATATTGCGTTCTCCCGTCGTTACTTCCGGTTTTAAGCCGGCATTATCGCCCTTCGGGAGTATCTGGAAGGAGAAACTTTTCCCGCTCGGCACAAAATGAGTCCCTTCACCCGGAATCAGCGTAGCGCCTGCTACCTTGGGAAGATAAACCGGGCGGCTGGGTACAGTGGACGTCGATGACTCTTCCGGAACCACGAAAGTCGCGAGGTTTCCAGTCTTACAACCGTGAGGTTCTTGCAGCACAATGGTGGAACCCGGAATCAGATTCTGGACCTCAAGGTCTTTGAGTGTGATCGTTTTGTCTCCCCCAACTTTACGCCAGTGACCCGCAGCCCCGCTATACGGGTTGTATTCCAAATCCGGAGACCCGCCTGTTACAGTAAATGATACTTCCCCGGGAAACTGCGTCGTCCGGTCATAGAAAGCATCATAAATGGTCTGCAAGTTGCCCTTCAAGTCAACAGTGGTGCTTACCGTTGGATACTCATAAACCTTCCATGTAAAACTTCCAATGGAATAGACATTCGTTGTGGTAGTCTCAATATACTTAAACGTGAAAGTCACGGAGCCTGATTTGCTCCCCGGCTTCAGGGGGTATGAGAAATCAAAGGAGGACGGGTTATTCGTTGGTAGCTCAACATACCCACCGGTTCCCAAAACAATACTATCAAGTACCTCACCATTACGATAAACCACAATAGTATCCTTCCTGTTATTAATTGCGCCCGCAGCGGCATTACTCACAATAAACCCACTCAAGTTAAAGGATACATCAACTGGGCAGTCGACAAAAAAATATTCTGCCGTTCTTGTTGTAGTTACAGCAATTGGAGATTCAAAAGACGGCGGAGAGAGCACCTTCCCCTTCACTAATTCTATTGCTCTCACATTCGAGAACACACTACTCAGCAAAAAGCTGATTACACACAAAGTAAAAATTTTCTTTTTCATACGTTTTCTTTTTAGTTGGTTGTTATCTAATTAAATAAATGATATTCAAAATTCTTTTTCCATTCTTCCGAATTTCCCCGTGTGGCTCTGTGTCTCTCCCTGTAAGAAAAAAGAACGTAGTAAATCTTACATGGTTTCATGGAGAAGACACAGAGTTTCACAGAGAAATTTGAATGATTCATGACAGGGTTCATTTTCTTTTGAATTAAAAATGAATACTGGGGATTCGTTTATTACCTGCCGTTCCGGTGGCTTGAGACACCGGAAACGGATTGTTTCTTAGTAAGATGCCCAAGCCGATGCGGGTCTTTTCGACGTCGGTTTGGGAGTTCCCGAAATGATTTTGGGAATACCGGCATACCGGTTGCGTGAACGCCAACCGAAGGGTCGTACCATCGAACGGGGGACGGACGCGCAACAGGCTTTGGAGCGTGTTGGCGCGGCTGCTATAATAATATATGTAAGATGTGCGTTTGGAGTGGACGTCTCCGCGAGAAGAGGCGGAGGCGAATTGTGAAATAAATAATGCTCTTAAGTTAAAATTTGTATGGGGGGGGGGGGGATTTTAACATTACGGATGACCCTGCCTCCGCAACGCCCGTCTGTAGGGCGGTAGCAGTGGTGGTGTACCGGGAGAATAAGTCTCTTCTATTTTTATCCGTAAATGACATGTCGTTAAAATCTATACAAATTGATTGCTACAAAAACAGCGGCAAAGATAGAGTTTCCCCGCAATGCTGCACGAACCGTTGGGAAGTTTTGTACGAAAGGCGGGGTTTTATGTACGAAAAAGCGGCGCGCTATACTTTGCGCGGCATGGTTTTGTGTATTCAGGGAATGGAGCGAAGCTTTTAAGGCGTTTAGGGCTTTTAGGTCTGTTAGGGCTTTTAAGCCTCGGGGGAACAGAACTACATAGAAACTATAACTTCTCCCCCCGACCCCCTCTCCACAAGGAGAGGGGGGGGCGGAGCGTCGGTCACATCTGTTATTTGAATATCATTCCAATCACAAAAATCACAAAAATCACCGTTCAGACAAAAAATTCAATGATTCAAAAAGAACGAGCCTTTTGAATCATTGA
>JAISOP010000193.1 GCA_031275525.1 Tannerella sp. | reverse complement strand
TCAATGATTCAAAAGGCTCGTTCTTTTTGAATCATTGAATTTTTTGTCTGAACGGTGATTTTTGTGATTTTTGTGATTGGAATGATATTCAAATAACAGATGTGACCGACGCTCCGCCCGAGGGTGTGTCGAAAATGCCGCTCCCTTTTATACAAGGGAACCTCTAAAAACTCCCCAACGCTACGCTACGCTACGCAGAAAAAGAAAAAGTGGTCCGCGAATGCACGCGAATATCCGCGAATCATTTATTCGCGTTTATGCGCGGACATTCGCGGACCACTTTTTCTTTACCTAATTCCCGGTTCGGGATTTATATGCAGCCATTCAGTTCATTCCGGAGTTTCTTGTAGGCTATATTCATCTGCTTTTCAATCGTTTTTATTGAAATATTATATTTCAGAGCAATGTTTTTCTGTTTTTCTCCCTTGAGTTTTTTTTCAATGAAAATCTGACGACACTTGGGGGGTAAATTGTTTATCGCCTGATGAATTAGTTTCTCCATATCCACATCTTTGGAAATCGTGTCCTCATGTATCTTCATGTCGTACAATAGGTCCAGTTCATCGCTCCCGGAATAAAGCACGTTGTTGATGCGTTTTTTGAGCCGTAGAAAATCCAGGCACTTGTTTTTCAATACAACGGTTACGTAACGAATATTGTCCACATTGGTCTGTTCCGGACAGCTGGCGCTGACTTTTGCCCAGATATGCATGAAGGTATCCTGAACGATGTCCTCCGCTTCCACTTCACTACCGACGTAGGAAGAGGCATATTTCACCAAACGTGTATAATGGTTGATATAGATCAATTCGAGTATTGTTTTCATATTCAATTGTTATCTCTTATTATCAGCTTACACGGAAGCACTACCGACCGGTTTATATTTTCCTTTGTTTCCAGTGTTGTGGTATTAGGGGGCGAATACTTCACATTCATTTGTTCCGCCAGGATATCCACAATCTGCCGGCCTATTTTTGCCACGGGCATCATCGCCACATTGATATGCGGGGCTATGTTTTGGAACAAAGGCTCTTCATGAATACTCCCCAGCCTGAATTTCCGGTTGTAATCCATGTGATGCACCCTGAAATACTGAAAAGCTTCAATCGCCAGGATATGAGAAGCAAAAAAGAAGGCATCGACCTCCGGAACTTGGTGGAATATCCGGTCCAGAGTAGCCGGGATATCCTTTTCGTAGCCATGGAAGGCAACCTCGCCGATCAATTCGGGATTGATTTCGAGCCGGTGTTTTTTCAGCGCCTTTTCGTAGCCTTTGCGCCGTAAATTCATGTGGTGCAAATGCGGATTGATTGTGATGCAGGCAATCTTGCGCGAACCTTTCCGGATCAGGTGATCAACCAGTTTGTACGAACTTTCTTCGTTATCTATCAGCACATAATTGGCCGGCAAGTCGGGAAAGAAACGGTCAAACAGGACCAGCGGATAGGATTCGTTTATCAACTGCCGGATTTCGACTTTTGAAATCTCCATCGGGGCAAGGATGATTCCACCCACCCGGTGCGATTTTAACATGCTGATCATCCGGTTTTCGCGCAAGGTTTCGGATTCGGAACTGCATATCATCAGGGAATAGTCTATTTTATCCAGCGATAGTTCAATGGCTTTCGCTATGGCAGAATAGAAGGAGTCGGAAATGGAAGGCAGAATCAGTCCTACGGTGTTGGAAACGCCCCGGGTCAGGGCGCGCGCCAACATATTGGGGTGATAGTTCATGGATTCGGCGCATAATAAAATCCGTTCTTGCGTGGCAGGGCTGATCTTACGCTCCTTTCCCTTCCCTGCAAGTACCCATGATACAGTGGCAATAGATATGTTTAACCGTTCTGCGATCGTTTTTAATGTTATATGTCCCATTTTTCGGTATCTTGTTGGCGTCAACTTAAACGTTTAAGTCGACGGTTCAAATGTATGACTTTATTTCCAATGAGCCAAACGGATACATCTTATTTTTGGAGGTTTTTTATGATCCGCTTATTTCCAGCAGGATGGATAATATTAAAAAAAAGGCCGGAACGTCCGCGATAAATCCCTAAACTTCCCCGAACGGAAGCGTCAGGTTTTCTCCGGAAGGATCATTCCCCGATGATTTTGACCAATACTCTTTTCCGGCGTTTACCGTCAAACTCGCCGTAGAAAATCTGCTCCCACGGCCCGAAATCCAGCCGGCCGCCGGTGACGGCGACAACCACTTCACGTCCCATCACCGAACGTTTCAGATGGGCGTCGGCATTGTCTTCATGCGTATTGTGGCGGTACTGGTTATAGGGTTTTTCTGGCGCCAGCTTTTCGAGCCACACGTCGATATCATGATGCAAACCGCTTTCGTCGTCGTTGATGAACACACTGGCCGTGATATGCATGGCATTAACCAGTATCAACCCCTCCCTGATACCGCTTTCATCCAGACAACGTTCAACTTCCGGCGTGATATTGATTAACTCACGCCGCGAAGGGGCATTAAACCATAATTCTTTCCGGTAACTTTTCATTTTCCTTTTATTCTATTGTATGATTACAAGGCAAAAGTAACGCTTCCTTTCCGATCACAAAAATAATTTGTATTACATTTTTGTGAAAAAGACAGGAAGGAAGATTTCATTTCCTTTTTGTCCGGACGAGCCGCCTTAGAAACTGTGATTGGCTTCTTTACCCCTTTACGGGTTTAGGAGCTGTCAAGAAATAAACCATCCATTTACGGGTCTGTTTTTCGCATTCCTTCAGCCCGAAAATGATTACATAACCCGGTATGCGCACATTTTCGGGCTTTGTACTGCAAAAAACATTTCCCGTAAATTCGGATGGTTTATTTCTTGACAGCTCCTTAGCGAAAGAGCGCCGGTGCAACTATTTGAAACATGCCTGTGGGCTGGCAGCCGTTCCAGGGAGATGATTTTTCGTTTTACGGTTTTCTTTATTCGTTTTGTTTTCCGGAAACGAAATCTTCTTGCTGAAAAGTTTGTGGTTATCAGGGCTTGGAGTATTTTTGCGATGGAATTAATGATGTTTTAATCTAAAAAATACAATGGCAATGGAAATAAAAAAAGTGAACCGGCGGAATTTCTTCCGCTGGTCGGCAACCGCCGGGGCGAGCGCCCTGCTGTTCCCGGGCGTAGCTGCGCAGGCAAAGAGCGTGTCATCCGGCAGCAGGACCGGCGAGTATCCCACCCGTATATTGGGTCGGACAGGACTGGAAGTTCCCATCCTGAGCATGGGAGTGATGCGTGCGGACAACCCGAATGTCGTCAGAGCCGCCTGGGAGGCAGGCTTGACGTTTTTTGATACGGCGCACGGCTATCAGGGTGGACGTAATGAGGAAATGTTGGGAAAGTTTTTCAAGGACAAGCCGCGTGATTCGTTCCGGATTGCCACGAAAGGAAAATTTGACTATCCCCTGGGCGAAAGCTTTGAGAAAGATTTTACGGCCTTGCTCGACAAGAGCCTGGAACGCCTGCAAATGAAGGAGGTGGAGATTTTCTACATTCATGCAATTGGCGATGTGGAATCCATCGAGAACGAACGGGTGGTCCGTCTGTTGCAAAAATTCAGGGAAGACGGGAAAATCCGTCACATCGGGCTTTCTACCCATGCCCACAAGCCCGAACAGATTGACGCCGCCATCCGCGCAGGGATTTACGACGTCATTCTCCTGAGCTATAACTTCAAACTGCCCAATCTCCCGGAAACGGACGCAGCCATCGAACGGGGCGTCAAGGCCGGCCTGGGTTTTGTGGCGATGAAGACGATGACGGGCGGCGTGGAAGACGCCGGAGGCAAGAAGAAAATCAACGCCCAGGCGTGCCTGAAATGGGCCTGGCAGAACAAAAACATTGCCACCATCATCCCCGGATTCACCAATTTCACCGAGTTGGAGGAATGCCTGGCGGCCGTCCGGCAACCGGATCTGACGGAGGAAGAACGCAAATACCTCGCGATGCTTTGCGGCAGGGAACTGCTATACTGCCTGCAATGCGGGAAATGTCGGGATGCGTGCGTCGAACATTTGCCCGTTCCGGACCTCATGCGTGCCTATATGTATGCATACGGCTACAGGAATGCCGGCCTGGCAAAGGAAACGCTGCGGGAGCTGAACCTGGCGGAAAAGACTTGCGGGAGTTGCGCTAAGCATTGCCGCGTGAAATGCACGGCAGGCTTTGACGTGCCCGCGAAAATTGCCGCCATCCTACCCGTTATGCAAGTACCGGACGTATTTTTAACCTGACGGAGGCGTGTCATGAACCGATTGAACTGTTTCATCTTCATCGCAACAGGCTTTTTCCTGTGCCTCCTCCCGGCGCTTTCGGCGCAAACGCCCGAACAGCTTAAATCATGGCTCATTCCCGTGCCGGGATGGGAATTGCCGCAGGCGGCGGAAGTCTTTCATCCGGACAACCTGTTTGACCGGATTAACGGCGCCGCCCCGCTGTTTATAGAAAACAATTTCAGGGAAATGACTTCGCTGGAATATAAAAAGGGGGACGACTATATCACGATTCAGGCTTATCGCCATGCCACGCCTGAAGATGCGTTCGGCATGTACGCCGCGGAACGTTCGACCGGATTGGCCTATTTCCCCCTGGGCGGCGAAGCGCAGGGGGACGAAAAAAACCTGTATTTCTTTGCAGGCTGTATCTATGTGAAGATGTGGAGTAACCGCCCGGATGACGATGTGCGTCCGGCCCTTCATGCCATCGGCAAGGAACTGGCCGACAGGATTGACCCGGCGGCCTCCTATCCCCCCATAACGAACTGTTTCCCCCCGGAAGGGAAGATACCGCATACGGAGGCATACATCACCTCCGGATACATCGGGCATGAATTCCTGAAAGGCGTATATACGGCAAATTACGAGTCCGGGGAACAAACTTTCCAACTTTTTGTGCTGGACGGCAAGTCGAAAGAAGAAGCGAAAAAGACGCTGGTGAGCTATTTCACCTTCACCCAACAACCCTTGGCCTTTGAAGAAGGCGCGTTACAAATCAAGGACAAATACAACGGCCACCTTCCGGTCATCTGGAAAGGGCGTTACCTCATCGGCGCCCGCAACGAAAACGGCGAAACCGTACAAGGCGCCGAAGCGCTGCTCGAGGCGCTGGCCGGGAAATTACCCTGAATACAGGCAGACTTAACTGGTTTTAGAGGTTCCCTTATATGAACTCGCTCCGCTCAAACAGCATCGATTTTTACGCTTTCCTCGCTGCTTAACGGCTCACCCGCCCGAGGCCGCGCCTTGTCCACACCGGGCAAGTTACAATCCGGGTTAAGGCGCTATCATAAATAAAGGTATCGAAATACAATTCGGGCCACCGCAAGGGTGGGAGGATGCTAAGAATTGAGAATTGAGAATGAGAACTTCCCGTCTATGTTGGGTCGTGCGTAGGGGCGTATCGCATACGCCCTCAGTGGTATTGGTCCTAATCCGCAATGCGGACGACCGACTGCACTTGCTTGATTTTGGACAGGGCAACGCACATGCGGTGGATGTCATCTACGTTGTGCACCAGCATCTTGATTTTTCCTTCAAATACGCCGTCGTTAGTCTCGATCAGCAGTTGTTTGATGTTTACGTTGAAGCCGTCGGCGATGGTGCCGGCGATGGCGCTCAGTACGCCGACCGAGTCGATGCCTTTTATTTCGAGTGTGGCTTCGAAGGAGAAATGGGTGTGGGCGCTCCATGCGGTGGAAAGGATGCGCTTGCTGAAACTGCTTCTCAGGCGCAAGACGATCGGACAGGAGCGTTTGTGGACGACCAGGGTGCCGTCGTCGTTGAGGAAGCCCAGGGCGTCGTCACCCGGAATGGGTTTGCAGCAGCTGGCGACGACGTAGTTTCGCCCGAATTCGTTTTCGCTGAGTACGTAGGGCCGGCTGCGGTCGTATTCGGGGCGTGCGGGGGGGCTTTTTTTCTTCTGGCCGACGTGCAGCACGTCTTTGACGTATTTGAAGAGGATGTTGTCGGTTTTGTCTTTCAGGACTTTCCGGACGTTTTCGGGGAGGGCGACGTCGCCTTTTTCAATGGCGTAGCAGAGGCCTTCGCGCCGGGGGAAGCCGTAGTACACGGCCACTTTGTCCATGTAGGAGGTGAGCGGTTCGATGCCGGCCTTGCGGAGGCAGGCGGCCAGTTTCTGTTCGCCCTTTTTGGCCATATCCTTGCGCATACGCTTGAGTACGGCTTCGATCCGGGTGCGTGCTTTGGCGGTGACGACGTATGCCAGCCATTCGTCGGAGGGACGCTGCGAATGGGAGGTCAGGATTTCGACCTGGTCTCCGTTCGTCAGCGGATGGCTAAGCGGCGCCAGGCGGTGGTTGACCTTGGCGCCGATGCAGCTGTTGCCGATGTCGGTATGGAGTTCGTAGGCGAAATCGAGGGCGGTGGCGCCCTGGGGCAGGGTCTTGACTTCGCCCTTGGGGGTGAATACGAGTATTTGGGACGAAAAGAGGTTCATTTTGATGGTGTCCAGGAAATCGAGCGAATTGGGATTCGGATGCTCCAGTATTTCGGTGATGGTGTGGAGCCATTTTTCCAGTTCCGAGTCTTCCTTGATTTCGCCCGTCTCGTCCTTGTATTTCCAGTGGGCGGCAACGCCTTTTTCGTCGATGTCGTCCATGCGCCGGCTGCGGATTTGTATCTCGATCCACTTCCCGGCCGGCCCCATGACTGTGAATTGCAGCGCCTGGTAGCCGTTGGCTTTCGGCCAGCTGACCCAGTCGCGCGTGCGTTCGGGGTGCACGGGGTAGATGTCGGCAATGACGGCGTAAATGTCCCAGCACCTGTTTCCGTCGTCGATGCCTTCCCCGGATTCGAAGATGAGCCGGACGGCGAAGATGTCGTAAATATCTTCGAAGGGGATTTTCTTGGCTTCCATTTTTTTCCAGATGGAATAGGGGGACTTGATGCGGTCCCATATTTCGTAGGTGAGGTTCATGGCACGCAGTTTTTCGTTGACGGGTTTGACGAAGTCTTGAAAGAGGATCTGGTGGGAGCTTTCCATCGTGAGCAGTTTTTGCCGGATGTTCTCGTATTCCGTCGGGTGTTCGTATTTGAAGCTGAGGTTTTCCATTTCGGTCTTGATGGCGTGCAGTCCCAGGCGGTTGGCCAGCGGGGCGTAGATGAAGAGGGTTTCGCCGATGGTGCGGAACTGGCTGGTGGGTTCCATCGGCTCAAGGGTACGGAGGTTGTGCAGCCGGTCGGCGATTTTGACCAGGATGACGCGGATGTCGCTGTTCATGGCCAGCAGGAGTTTGCGGAAGTTTTCGGCCTGTTTGGAGGTGGGCTGCGCGGCGGAACCGGGCAGGAAGTCGGTTTCGTCCGGTTCGGACCGGTTTTCGACGTACTGTTCCTTGGCGGTGATTTTGGTCAGCCCATCTACGATTTCGGCGATCTTGTCGCCAAACATGTTGCGGATGTCTTCGACGGTAAAGTCGGTGTCTTCGACCACGTCGTGCAGCAGCGCCGAGCAGATCGACGTGGAACCCAGCCCGATCTCCTTGCACACAATGCGGGCTACGGCCAGGGGGTGCATGATGTAGGGGTCATTGTCCTCGCGTTTGGTATCGCGGTGTGCGTTCCGTGCAAACTGGAACGCCCGGGTAATGAGTTCCACCTTTTGCCGGTGATTCGTGTGCAGGTAATCATCGATCAGGAGCTTGAATTCTTCCTGTATCCTTTGTTCGTCCAATAGCGCTTGTTCTTCCGGCCGGAGGGCATCTTCTTCCATAAGGCTGTAAATTCAATGAATTTTCCTGTATTTATCCGACGGGGATTTTCAATACCTGGCCAATTCGCAGCTTACTATCCTTCATCCGGTTGGCCGACTGTATTTTTGCGATGGTCACGCCCGGGTATTTCTTCGAAATCGAATACAGCGAATCGCCTGACCGAACGGTATAGGAGATTGTGTTACCCTCGTTGCCGGCGTCCGGACGCGCTTGGGTTTTCGGCGTGCGAACAGCCGTAGCCGGAACAGCCACGTTTTTATTCTCCTTTTTATCCTCCTTCACGGGAGGTTTTTCAGCGGCAGCGGCATACGTGAGTCCGCCGTTGTCGATATGGATCGTCAACTGCCGGCCTTTGGCCACCCGGTTGGACCCTAACCGGTTCCATTTGCGAATATCCCTGGCCGTCACGCCATAACGGTTGGCAATGAGATGCATGTTTTCGCCGCTCGCTACTGTATGGCGGATGGTTTCGCGGGTGTTCGGTTCAACTTCCCCGGAAAGGTCAACGGGCTTGCAGTTGGCCAGCAATTCCTCCACCCGGTGCAGATAGACCGAATCTTCCCGGTGAATGAAACTGTAGGTGGCCGGTACCGGGAGTTTCAGTACGGAGGGTTGGATGCTTCCCGGAATGATGTCGCGCTTGTACTGGGGATTGAGCATCTTCAGCAGTTCAAAGTCCACATCCAGCACTTCGGACACCTGCCTGAGATGCAGCAGGCGGTTGATCATCAGGGTATCCGAGGCAACGGAAAGCGTTGTCCGGATGGGGCAGAGATTGTGTTCACAATGATAGGTCATGACGTAGGCCGCTGCAACGAAAAAGGGGACGTAGGAGCGGGTTTCCCTTGGCAGATAGGGGTAAATGTCCCAGAAATCCGTCTTGCCGCCTGCCCGGTGAATGGCCTTGTTCACGTTTCCCGGGCCACAATTGTAGGCCGCCAGCACAAAATACCAGTCACCATAGAGTTCGTACATCTCCTTGAAATAACGGCAAGCGGCATGTGTCGCCTTGTGGGGGTCCAGCCGTTCGTCGATCAAGCTGTTGACCTCAAGGCCATAGACCTTGGCGGTCGGGAGCATGAACTGCCACAGTCCCGCCGCCCCCACGCGCGACAGGGCATGAGGATTCAGTGCGCTTTCCACTACCGCGAGGTATTTAAGTTCGAGCGGCAACTGGTGTTCATCCAGAATCTGCTCAAAAACCGGAAAATACACGTCGGCCATGCCCATAATGTAACGCATCAGGCCGCGCCGCCGCCCGGCGTACAGGTCGATACACTCCTGTACCGTCCGGTTATAGGTCATCGGGATGACGCAGGGCATCTGCGCCAGCCGCTGCCGGTAGATTTCCTCCGGAAAGGAGACATTCCGGTCTTCGTCCAGGCAATATTTCTCGACATTGGAAAAATACTGCATGTGCCAACTTTGGAGCAAGTTTTTTACGTTTTCGTCCAACATCTCCGGTATCATGCCGATCTCTGCATGGATGGAATCGGACGACAACGCCGGATCGTTTTCCCCTTCTTCCTCCATCATTTCTTCTATTTCTTCTTCGTAAACCTCCTCCTGTGCATAAGCGGCGAAAAGGGTACAGGAAGCAAACAGCGTCAGGATTATTTTCTTCATCGTTATCTAAAAGCTAAAATTACAACTCAGGCCATAGAGGGACACGGTGTGGCGCGTGGCCGGGGAAATGACCGGCTCGATGCGCAGGGACAAATCGGGAGATATGTCGAAATCGAACAACTGCGCATCGACGTAGGCGTCGGCCATACAGATGAAATACCAACCGATGGTCAGGATAATACTCAAATCCCGGTAACGGCGGTAAAAGTCACGGCCGTTTTTCAGGCGGCTTTTGAAGTTGGCGTCCTTCAGGTAATCGGCCGGCTCCCGGCCTGCCGGCACAAAACTGAGCCAGCTTTCGTGCCAACTGTCGGGGTTGTCCGGATCCTCTTTGGACAGGTCAAAATAAGCCTGCGAGTAGTCCTGGTAATTCCTGTTGTTCCAGGTCACGGCATAAATAAAACCCATATATCCCCCGTAAACCAGGGGTAATTTCCAATATTTCCGGTTATAAATCTGCCCCAGCCCGGGAAACACGGCCGAAAAAAGGACCGACCGTCTGGAGTTCGGCTTAAAGAGAAGTGCGTCCGTTATTGCCGGCCTCTTCAGCGTATCCGCCTGCTGTAATTCCCCAACCCGTGCCGTATCGGCAAAGAGGAGGGGAATCGTGTCGTGTCCCATCCCGGTTTCCTGCGCACGGGCCACAGACATCCGTCCGCTTGATACCACGACCATGATCATGATGATTATTTTACAACAGTACTCCACCCGGGTTGATATTTATTATTTCATCCGGTCCAGCAATCCCATGATCTGTTCCAGTTCCGTTTCGGAATCGAACGGGATAACGATTTTACCTTTTCCTTTTTCGGCGTCGCAGGTCAATTTCACCTTGACCCGGAAAAAATCGGACAATTGATTCTTTAGCGCTTTGTATTCTTCGGGCAATCGTTTCCGGGCGTTTTTTGCAAGCAGTGCAGGCGTTTCGGGCGCTTCGGGCGCCTCTTCCGACGTATTCCGTACCAACTCTTCCACCTGGCGTACCGACAATCCGTCCGCCAGAATCTGTTCATACAGGGCCAGTTGTATTTCCGGGTCATCCATCGGAATCAATGCACGGGCGTGTCCCATGTCGATACGCTTATTCTTCAGCCCCATCTGTATTTCGGCAGGCAGTTTGAGGAGCCGCAGGTAGTTGGTAATGGTCGTCCGTTTTTTCCCGACCCGTTCGCTCAAGGCTTCCTGGGTGTATCCCTTGGTATCGATTAGCTTTTGATATGTCAAGGCGATTTCAATGGCATTCAGGTCTTCGCGCTGGATGTTTTCAATCAGCGCGATTTCGGCCACGTTTTCATCGGCGGCGGTCTTGATGTAGGCAGGCACCTGTTGCAGTCCGGCCTTCAGCGCCGCGCGGTAGCGACGTTCCCCCGCGATGATCAGGTAGCGATCCTGCGCAATTTCCTTCAGTGTAATCGGCTGGATAATGCCGTAGGTGCGGATGGAAGCCGCCAGTTCATCCAGCGCTTCGTTCTCAAAAAACGAGCGGGGCTGGTCGGGATTCGGTTCGATTTTGCTTAATTCGATTTCGCTGATGGACGACGAACCGCCGGTCTTCGGCTCCTCTACGGTAAGCAGGGCGTCCAGGCCGCGCCCCAGTCTGCTTTTAGTCGGTTTCGCCATCACTTACGATTTGTTTTTTTCAATCAGTTCCTGGGCCAGTTGGATATGATTGGCCGAGCCTTTGGATTCGGCATCGTAGAGCAGGGCGGGCTGTCCAAAACTGGAAGCCTCCACCAGTTTCACATTCCGCTGGATCACGGTCTTGAATACCAGTTCCTGGAACAGTCGCTTGACTTCTTCGTAGATTTCGCCGGCGACCCGCAAACGGGCGTCGTACATGGTAACCAGGAAGCCTTCAATTTCCAGCCCCGGATTCAGTTTGCTCTTGATGAGTTTAATCGTGTTCAACAGTTTGCTAATGCCTTCCAGCGCGAAGTATTCGCACTGTACGGGGATGATGACCGAATCGGAGGCCGTCAAGGCATTGACGGTGATCAGTCCCAGCGAAGGCGAACAGTCGATCAGGATATAGTCGTATTCGTCCTTCAGCGGAAGCAGGATTTTTTTCAGCGTATGTTCCCGGTCTTCCATGTTAAGCATTTCGATTTCCGCACCGACCAGGTCGATGTGGGACGGCAGGACATCCAGCCGTTCCAGTGCAGTTGAGACAAGCACCTTGCGACACTCTTCGCCGTTGACCAGGCAGTCGTAAAGCGAATTGTCGGCATTTTTGATGTCGATGCCCAGTCCGGACGAAGCATTGGCTTGCGGATCGGCATCGACGACCAATACTTTTTTCTCGAAGGCGGCTAGCGAGGCGGCCAGATTGATGGTGGTGGTGGTCTTGCCGACTCCACCCTTCTGATTTGCTAATGCGATAATCTTTCCCATAATTATATTTATAATCAAGCTAAAAATCCCCCCCTGCCGAAACGAATAACGACGTATGTTCTTTTTATTTTCCTTGACAGATTGGACAATGCAAAGTTATAGGATTTTTCGTTTACGGAATCATTTTCGGATTGATTTTATAAAAGTTATTGATTTTCTTGACGGTAGAGCAGGGTGAATAGGCGTCGTGATAGTGTACGATCACCTGGTTGCCGGCTGCGGCCTCGTCGAGCAGCCGTATTTTTTCGTCATAAGAGGTCAACGGGCATACATCGTAGGCCGAAATCCACAGGGGGGAGACCTGGGCGGCCAGTGGGATTACGTCGCCGGCAAAGACGACGGTCGATTCGTCCGTCTGCACATAAACCACGATCTGGCCGGGAGTATGTCCCCCGCAGAGGCGCAGTTGGACGCCGTCGCACAGGTTGCCGTCGGCCTCGACCAGTCGAAGTTTGCCCGCCTTTTCAATCCCCTCCATGTTCTCCGGGAAATAGGAGTCCGCCTCCAGCGGATGGGGATTCAGGGCATTTTCCCACTGCGACCGGCCCACCCAGCAGGTGGCTTCCGGAAAGGTGGGCACGATCCGGCCCTCCTCCTTCCGCGTCACATAGCCGCAATGATCAAAGTGCAAATGCGTCAGCACCACATCGGTCACCTGCCCGGGCGCAATCCCGCGTTCCCGGAGCGCCTCGCGCAAGTCCGTCAGCCCGTAGAAATGATACGAAGTGGACCGGAGCCGCTCCAGTTGTTTGTCGCCCACACCGGTATCAATCAGGATCACGCGCCCGCTCCGCGTAAGCGCCAGTCCAACCTGCATGGCCAAACGGCAACAGTTACCCTCGTCCGCCGGATACCGCCGGCTCCACGCCTTCTGCGGCACGGCGCCGAACATGGAGCCGCCGTCCGCCTGGAAATAACCGGCGTTGATCAATTGAAATGAATTTCCTGCCATATTCCGTATATTAAAATGTATCTTCTGGTCACAGCAGCAATTCCCAGTCGCTTACGTCGATGCGGATATCCAGTTTCCAGCCGACTTCCCGGAAATGGGAGACTTTCTCAAAGCCCAGACTCTCGTGTAACCGGATACTTTCGGGATTAGGGATGGAAATGCAGGCAATGACCGCATGAATATCCGTTTTCCGGAGCGCCTCGATCAGCTGCGTCATCAGGCTGCGGCCAATGCCCTTGTTGCGCAGGCCGGGATCAACATACACGGCCGATTCCACGACCCAGCGATAGGCGCTCCGTTTCTTCCACTGCGAGGCATAGCAGTATCCGGCCACCCGCCCGTTCATCTCGTATATATAATAAGGATAGTCCGACGCGATGGCGGCGATTCGCTGCCGCATCTCCTCCGTCGAAACGGCTTCCGTTTCAAAGGTAAGAATGGTTTTTTCTACATAATAATTATAGATGCCGGCAATGGCCGCCGCATCCTGTTCCGTTACTTTACGTACCATGACTTTCAATTTTAATGGTTCGAACTACAGGTTTCCCAGCACATCGTAGGCCGGGATTTCTTTCAAATAGGTATAAGCCGGCGTATCATAATCGATCCGGCAGCAGTAATGCTCCAGCCCGTTGGTGACCATCAGGCATTTCACGCGCAAGGAAAGATTGTAGCGGGCAATTTGCTCGAACACCTGCTGTGTGACCGGCACCGAGGGGGCCTTGTATTCCACAATGGCCAGCGGCTCCAGATACAGGTTGTACACCACCGTGTCACACCGGCGGGAGAGTTGTTCCAGCGCGATGGTCACCTCGTTGGCCAGCAACGCCTGGGGATAATGCTTTTCCTTCACCAGGTAATTCACAAAATGCTGCCGCACCCATTCTTCCGGTGTCAGGGCTACCTTTTTTCGCCGCAAGGGATCGAAGATGAATAATTTCCCGCCTTCCCGGAGGACTTTCGGATGACAGGCCGGCAGATTGAGTGGTTGCATCTCTTTTTTATTTGCTAAATTTGTCACTTCAAAGGTACGTATTTTTAAGGTAACCGGACAGAAAACAGAACGGAAAATGGCTAAACAGGAAGTGACATACAACGATATTTGCCGCGAAATCAGGGCGGGACGGTTCCGTCCGGTGTATGTGTTGATGGGGGAAGAACCGTACTTCATCGACCGGATTACGGACCTGCTGATCGAAAAGGTGTTGGAGGGGGCAGACCGCGATTTCAACCAAATCATCCTCTACGGGGCGGAGGTGAAAGCGGCGGAGGTGCTGAATGCCGCCCGCCGTTTCCCGATGATGTCCGACTATCAGTTAGTGGTGGTGCGCGAGGCACAGCTGATTAGCGACCTCGACCTGCTGACCAACTACGTGAAACACCCGCTGGCTTCTACCATCCTGGTGATTAATTACAAGCACCGTACGCTGGACCGGCGGAAGACGCTGGCGGCTGCGGTCGAGCAAAACGGCATCCTGTTTGATTCGAAGAAGATTCCGGACTACAAGATGCCGGAATTTGTCACCTCCCTGTTGCAGCAGCGCGCCCTCACCGCCCAGCAGCACGTCGTGCCGATGCTGGTCGATTCTATCGGAAACGACCTGGAACTGCTGAACAGGGAACTGGACAAGTTGGAGATTCTGCTGAACAGCCAGGCAACCAAACGCCTTACGCCCGAGCTTATCGAAAAGCACATCGGCATCAGCAAGGATTTCAACAATTTCGAGCTACAGAGCGCGATCGCCGGCAAAGACGTCGCGAAAGCCAACCGCATCATCCACTATTTCGGGAAAAATCCCACCGCTCATCCGGTTCAGGCCACCTTGCCCCTCCTCTTCAACTACTTTTCGAACCTGATGATTTGCCATTACACGCCGGACCAGTCGGAAAAAAACCTGATGGCGACGCTGGGTTTCCGTTTCCCCATTCAGATCAAGGACTACAAGGCGGGTATGCGCAACTATTCGGCCATGAAAGTTTTTCTCCTGATTCATGAAATCCGGATAGCCGACGCCCGTTCCAAAGGCATGGACGCTACTTCCACTCTCACCGATGGGGAAATATTGAAGGAACTGCTGTACAAAATACTGCACTAAGGAGTTTCCGGCTTCCGGAGACGGAAAAATCACGTGACGCAGGACTCTCCCCGTCGGGGAAATAGAAGAAATATATGATACTGCTTTCCCTCCCAAACTGCGGGGTACACCTGTAGGGAACTTCTAAAAACGCCCAACGCTACGCTCCGTATTCCCTTTTCTTCTACGGATCGCCACGGGGGGAGAACACAGAGGGGGAGATAAATCACCTGTATTCCGTATCTCCGGGTTTAATTGAGTCGGTCTTTTGAGTATAAATCCTCTTGTAACCTGAGTTCGATATAACTAGTTCGGCAGTTTCAATATAAATATCCCCCAGGAAAGAGCGCAGAAGTTCAGCCCGGATTATTTCTATCCGGGTTTGATTCGCAAGTTGCATATGTAA
>JAISOP010000173.1 GCA_031275525.1 Tannerella sp. | reverse complement strand
TTGTACTTCGGCAATCGGGGCAGTGAAGGGTTCTTTTTATTTGCATATACAAAAATACAATCTCTTCCACTGATTGCCAATTCTTTACAACAGCATACTTTTTATATCACCACCCGATTTTTATTTCCACCGGTGTCATGCCGCCTTCGACGTTCCGGGCAAACGCCCGGACGACCGGCGGTTCGGAGGCCAGGGAGGCGATGAGATACAAGATGTCCGGGTCGTATGCCAGGCGGATGTCTTCGTCCGAGGGACGTGCCGGCGTGGAGGGATGGCTGTGGTAGTTGGCAAGGATGCGCAGCCCTTCGCTGCGGGCCTCCTTGAGGACGCGAAACTGTTCCCGGGGGTCGAAGGAGAAATGTTCCGGGCTGTGGTCGGTGTTCTCCAGCGGAAAACGTTTCTTTACAACCGTGTCGATGCCGGCCAGCAGGCCGCAAGCCTCATCGGGTAATTCGTCGCGGGCCTGCCGGATAATGGCGTCGATAATCGCTTGGGGTATCTCTATTTCTTTTTTCATTTCCTTTTCAGTTCGCATACGGCCTGTTCGGCTTCCGTCAGTTCGTGAATGACGGGCTGCTCGCCGCATACCGGACAGCGCGGGTTTCGCTTCAGCTTGATGGTGCGGAAGTTCATTTTTTTGGCGTCAAAGGCGAGCAGGCGATTGGTCAGCAGTTCACCTACTCCCGTCAGGTATTTCAGCGCTTCGGCGGCCTGGATGGTGCCCAGCATACCGGCGACGGCGCCCAGCACGCCCGCCTGCGAACAGGTCGGCACGGCGTCGGGCGGCGGCGGACTGTGGAATGCACAGCGGTAACAAGCCGTTCCCGGGAGGTAGGTCAGCGTCTGCCCGTCGAAACGCAGGATGCCGCCGTGCGAAAAAGGCTTGCCCGCCAGTACGCAGGCGTCGTTAATGAGGAACTTGCCGGGGAAATTGTCCGTCCCGTCAACCACGAAATCATATTCCCGGATAAGGTCGAAGGCGTTCGAGGCGTTGAAAAGTTCGTGATAGGTGTTGACCTGTACATCGGGATTGAGGAGGTTGATTCGCTCCCGGGCCGACTGAACTTTGGGTTTGCCCGTGTCGGGCGTGGTGTGTATCACCTGGCGCTGGAGGTTGCTCAGGTCAACCACGTCGCCGTCGATAATCCCCAGTGTCCCGACGCCCGCCGCGGCCAGGTATAGCAATACCGGCGAACCCAGTCCGCCGGCGCCGATCACCAGTACTTTGCCGTTGCGTATTTTTTCCTGGCCTTCCACGCCGACGTCCTGCAGGAGGATGTGGCGGCTGTAGCGTTCGATTTGTGCCTCGGTAAAGTCCATCACCTGCCTCCTCCCATGAAATACAGGAAATCCACTTCGTCGCCTTCCCGGATGACCGTTGCGTCGAACTGCTCATGTTCAATAAAGGTCCCGTTGACTTGTACGGAGACCATTTCCGGCTGGAAGATTTGCCGCAGGGCAATCAGTTCTGCCAGCGTCAGCGGAAGTTGTACTTCCAGCGTTTCATCGTTTACTTTAATCTGACTCATATTTTCTTTCTAATTACTACTTTCCAATAATTTTCGACCGGTGTCTGTTCCAACACCTGATGTCCTTCGTTGCGGACGGAGCCGGGTACGTTCGCTATCGGCGCACCGTCGTCCAGCAGGATTTCCAGGATTTCACCCGGTTGCATGGTCGAGAGTTGCATTTTTACATGCACGAAATTCATCGGGCAGGCAACGCCGCGCAAATCCCGGAACGTCCGTTCTGCCGGCGCCGGTTTGTGTATTTCCGCCGGCATCGGCTGGACGTTTTTGAACTGTAGGGAGTCGTCCATGTTTTGATACAGTTCGATGACCGCATCCGCCAGCGAATCAATCTCCTCCCTGCGGGGGATGAAATCGGAGGACGGCTGGGCGCCGGCCGTTGCGACCAGGTCGCGGAACGTGTCCGCCACCAGCCCGGCATCGACGAAGTGGCGCAGGAAAAGCGCGAACGTGTCGGCCACGTTTTTGGGTTCCGCCCCGCGCGTCACCAGCAGCATCCGCCCCGCCGCATACAGGATTTTATATAACAGTGTATTGACCTTTTCCGGTACGGTTTCCCTTTCGAGCGTTTTCCGGTGTTCCCGGATATGGTTCAGGTCAAGCTCGATCATGTCGAACAGTCCGGCGGAACATTCGGGTGTGCCGCGGTTGACGATACTGAAAACCGTATCGGCGCCCCAGTCGAAATAATAATTTTTATCGTCCTCGAACGAGGGAATGTTCCCATATTCGGCCAGCAGCTCGACGGCCTTTTGGCGGCCCTCCCTTTCCAGGTAAGCCGTCAGCGAGGGATAGTTCTCCGTCTCCAGGTATGCTTTCAGCAGGCGGACGGTAAACCGGGGAATGTCACGCGCACTGATGTTGCCCACGGGCGTTGCCAAATGGGGCGTGTCGGTGCGGCCGGCAGCCAGGTAAACCTGATAGCCCGGATAGACGCGGTCGTTGTGAAGCGCCTTGCCGGCGAATCCGATGTCGGCCCAGAGCTGTTGTCCGCAGGAATTGGGACAGCCCGAGATGTGAATCCGCGCATCGGCCAGCCGGTCCAAACCCGGTAGCGAAGCCTTGAGCAGTTCGCGGCGGACGGCGGCGGCCAACCCCTTCGACAGCGTAATGCCCAGGCGACAGGTGTCCGCGCCCGTGCAGGATACGATGTTGTTGGCCAACAGGGGTGCGGACGCTTCGGGCGCCACCTCGCGGACCAGGGCGTAGAGTTCCTTCAGGGCCTCCTCCGGAAGGTGACGCAGTTGAATGTTCTGTGTCGTGGTGAAGCGAAGCGTATCGTTCCCGAACAGGGAGGCAAAATGCAGCAACTTCCGCACGTTTTCCAACCCGGCCGCGCCCGTCAGGGGGATATTCCCGTGTATGAACGGAATAATCACGGCATGGCGTCCGGCCTGTTTCTGGGCAAAGACATACCGTCTTTTCCAGTCTTCGTAGCCGGGAGCGGGAACGACGTCCCGCAAGGCGACGGGATGGGATTCAACAGCATCCAATCCGGGTTCAAAGGGCGGTGTGGTTGTTTTGGCTTCCTGGTAATATTCCCTCAGCAGGCGCAGGGCTTCTTCCGCGCCCAGCCGGTAGAAGATATAACGAATCCGCGCCTTGTGTTTGTTTTTGCGGTTGCCCTGTTCCGAAAACATTTTCTTCAGGGCTTCGGCAAGGACATAGAGTTCGCTTGCCGGAACGAAGTCAAACCATACCCACCCCACGGACGGCTTCGAGCCGCCGCCGCCGCCGGCATATACCTTGAATCCTCTTTGTCCGTTTTGTATTTTGGCCACCAACCCCAGGTCGTTGACGGCGGCGTAGTCCACACCGGTATCGCCGGACGAGAAGGCGATTTTCATCTTGCGGGGCAACAGACAGGAGTCCGGCTCCGCAATCAGTTTGGTCGTCAGCGCCATCGCATAAGGCGTCGTGTCAAACACTTCCTGCGGCGAAATACCGCTGCCGGCCGATACCAGTATGTTGCGTACCGTATTCCCGCCGCCCCCTTTGGAACTCAGCCCGATTTGCTGCAACTCGCGCAACACCGGCTCCACTTCCTCCAGCGAAAGATTCTGTATCTGAATCTCCTGCCGGGTAGTGATGTGCAGCAAATCCGACCGGTGCCTTTGGGCAATGGAAATGATTTCCAGCAGTTGTCCGGGGAGAATCACCCCGCCCGTGGTACGAATGCGCACCATGTAAACTTCGTCTTTCCGCTGTTCGTAAATCCCCATCGGGACGCGGAACGCCTTGAATTGAACGGTCTCGACCTTCCCTTCCCGGTAATCCCGCGCCAGTGCGCCCAGTCGGGCGATATCTTCGCTTAGTGTATCAGGCAATCGGTACATAAATCATTTCCGTTAGTTAACTGAACACGCCCGACAAATATTGCTTTGTCAGTTCGTGCTTCGGATGATTGAAGAATTCCCCGGCGGGGCCGGTCTCGATGATTTTTCCCAAATAGATGAACACGACGTAGTCGGCAATGCGCAGGGCCTGCCGCAGGGTATGCGTCACCAGAATAATGCCGTAGCGTTCCTTGAGTTTGAGGAACAGGTCTTCGATATGACGGCTTGAAACCGGGTCGAGCGCCGAAGTAGCCTCGTCGCCCAGGATGAATTGCGGTTCGATGGCCAGTCCCCTTGCCAGGCACAGTCGCTGCTGCTGCCCGACGGAGAGGCTGGAGGCGGGTGCATGGAGGCGGTCCCGAACTTCTTCCCACAACCCGGCTGCCCGCAGGTGGGTTTCCACGATCTCCGCCAGTTGTTTTTTCTTCCGGATGCCGTGTATCCTGCACCCGAAAGTGATGTTGTCGAAGATGGACATGGGCAGCGGTGTGGGACGCTGCGACAGCAAACCCAGTTTTTTCCGGATATGGGTCACTTCCGTCTTCCGCCCGTAGATATCTTCCCCGTCCACCAGGATGCGGCCGTCAATCTTCACGTGTTCAAGACCGTCGATCAGCCGGTTGATGGTCTTCAACAGGGTGGACTTGCCACATCCCGACGGCCCGATAATGCACGTAATCTTGCGGTCGGGTATTTCCAGGCTGACGTCCTTCAGGATATGGTTATGGTTGATACTCACATTCAGGTGGCTGATACGGATACTGTTTCCCACGCACAACTCCCGTATGGGCGGCCCTATTTTTTCATGTCCCTTGCCCGCGGAGGCGATACCAACGCCCGAATGTTCTTGATAAGCGGAAACGGTTGCAAACATACTCTCGTGTTTAAAAATTGTGCTGCAAAGGTAACCAAACCCACCAGCCCCGAAAATACCTCCCGCAGGGTATATTGAATCCGGGTCCCTGCAAGTCACCATGCTGAGAGAATCCTTTGTAGCATGAAAATCCTCTCCGCTCGCCTTTTTATACTGTAAAACATATTGCACACATACCCCAAATGACGCCTATATTTACATACAAATCGGCCCGGCTTCCGGGGAAGTTTATATCACGTGATAAAAATCGGCCCGGCTTTCGGGGAAGTTTATATCACGTGATAAAAATCGGCCCGGCTCCCGGAGCAGTTTATATCACGTGATAAAAATCGGCCCGGCTCTCGGAGTAGTTTATATCGCGTGATAAAAATCGGCCCGGCTCCCGGAGGAGTTTATATCACGTGATAAAAATCGGCCCGGAAGCCGGAGAAGAAAATATCCAGGGCAAACCGCACGAAATGGTGTCATTAGATTTATGGGATGAAAAAGACACAGGCCTGTCAAGTGAAGGGAGCCTGCGGCGCCGTACCCCCCGCGCCGCAGGCGCTGCTCCGCGATCTCCTTCTTTTAACCTGAGTTCGATGTAAAAAAAGCATGAAAAAATTTGGCAAGTTGGCCCATCTTTATTAACTTTGCGTCTGTAAATCAACAATATAAATAAAGAATATGGCACAACTTACCACCGA
>JAISOP010000170.1 GCA_031275525.1 Tannerella sp. | reverse complement strand
GATGTTGCGCATCCCCACCAGCGCCAGCGAATGGACAAAGGGAATGGTACTGCGGTTATTGTATCCGCTTCGCAACTGGCGCAGAAACAGGATCAGCGTGCTTTCGCTCAGGCAGTCCGCCTCGTCGAAAAGAATCACCAGCGGCTTGTCCAGCGACATGCAAAAACGCGTCAGTTCCATCTTCAGTACACTCACATAATCCGTAAGGTCTGCCTGTCGAGCAAATTTATCGCCATCGGGAATCGCCGAGAATATACATGCCTCCCTGAGACAACTGATAATGGCCGGCATTCCTTTTTCCGGGTCAGTCATTCCCTGAACGGCTTCCAGCGAACAATACAGGGCATAATACTTATTCCCCGCAGTCAGCCGCTGGGTCAAATCCTTCAGGTAAGTCGTCTTGCCGCTTTGACGCGCTGCGTGAATGACGAAATACTGTTTCATATCAATCAACTGCTCTACGCCGTGCAGACGCGTCGAGGCATCTATCATATAATGTTCTGCCCTGTTGCAAGGGCCTGCTATGTTAAAATATCGCATATTACCACATTTTTCCGGTTAACGCAAAGATACGGCTTTTTGATGATAAAGATTTGTTTTGGGGGAAACTCATAACAATAATGAACTGTCTCCATAGCTCAGGAAACGAAAATCATGATTCAGTGCGTAGTCATAGATTTGTTTCCAGTCGTTTCCCGCAAAGGCGGCTACCAGCAAAAGCAAGGTGCTTTGGGGTTGATGGAAATTGGTCAACATGCCGTTTACCAGGCGAAACGTGTAACCCGGTGCGATAAGGATTTGAGTAGCCGCGGTCAATTGGCCGGTCTGTTGCCGCTCCAAATAAGCGAGGATTTGATGCAGCGATTCGGATGGCGAAAGGTCCGGAAGCGTTTTTTCATAAGGGGTCCACTGTCCGACCATCCATTCTTCGGGTGATGCATCCGGATGCCGTGCCAGCATGGCGCCGATGTAATACAAACTCTCCAGCGTCCGCACCGACGTGGTTCCTACCGCAATCACGCGTCCGGGGAATGCGAGTAAACGGGCAATCGTACGGCGTTGTACCGTAAACCATTCCGTATGCATAAGGTGTGTGCCGAGGGTTTCCGTCTTGACCGGTTTGAAGGTGCCTGCACCGACATGCAAGGTGATTTCTTCCCGCTCAATCCCCCTGTTGTCCAGCGCCGACAGCGTTTCGGACGTGAAATGCAATCCGGCCGTAGGCGCTGCTACCGAACCTCTGATTTTTGAATAAACGGTTTGATAGGCTGACAAATCCGCAGCCTCTGTTTCGCGATGCAGATACGGTGGCAGGGGAAGCGTTCCTGCGGCCTCCAGGAGGTCGGCAAATGTGTGGGCATCCGGTTCCCATGAGAACGTAATCCGGTGAGCCTCTCCGCAGGTAGCCGTCCGTTCGGCCGTTAAGGTAACGCGCTCGTTGCCCACGCGGACGGTTTGCTGCAAAAGCCCGTTTTTCCATTTTTTCAGATTACCGACCAGGCATTTCCATGTACATTGCTTCGTTTGCTGAAAAGCGAGCACGTAGTCGTGTGGTTCGACAGGCTCCAAACAAAAGACCTCAATGGACGCGCCGGTGGCCTTTTGAAACAGCAAACGCGCTTGAATCACCCGCGTGTTGTTGAAAACCAGCAGCGACTTTTCGGGCAAATATTCCGGCAACCGGTAAAAGCACGTGTCACTGATTTTGCCTTGTTTGTACAGCAATAACTTGGATCTGTCGCGCCGGGTAAGCGGATATTTGGCAATCCGTTCGTCCGGAAGCGGATAGTGGTAATCGGCTATGCGAATCTGCTGGGGGGATGTCACTTTATTTCCAGGATTTTCCGTTCTTAACGGGCAGGTTTGATCTTCCGGAAAACAGGCTCACGCTTCGCCCTTGATACCTCCTATTGGCGGCATCAGGTTGTCGAAAGGTTTTATTTTCGCGCCATTGGCCTGTTCGTCGAACTTGCGGATGTTGTCTTCCAGGGCATACAGCAGTTGTTTTGCATTGTCGGGCGTAAGAATGACGCGGCTTTGTACCTTCGCTTTCGGTACGCCGGGCACCAGACGGATGAAATCAATAATGAATTCCGACCCCGAGTGGGCAATCACCGCCAGATTGACATACTTCCCCTGTGCCATTTCTTCCGTAAGTTCGATTTGAATCTCGTTTGCTTTCTGATTGGTTTCCATATCATTTTATTTATTCCAGGGCGGCAAATGTATATAAAAATACCCGGAAAGCGGGTCGTGAAAAAATAAATATTTTGAAAGTTTGCCACCCCACCGAAATATTTTATAGATTTGCGCCTGTTTTGCTAAAAACGAAAAAGGAATGAAAAAAATATTCGTTATAACAAGTATATTGCTGGGTTGCGCGATGATGGCGGCGGCGCAGACCCGGATCGAAAAAAAAGTGGCTACCAAGGCCAGCGGTTACGGCGTGACCTATTCGCTCCCGAAAACTTCCCTGCTCATCAATGTAGAAGTGACGAAAACCACTTGCAAGGCGGGGCCTTATTACAAGTATGCCGAAAAATACCTGGGCGTGACGGACGCCGTGACGGAAGACCGGGTGGATTATGAATTGGGCAAGCTCACGCTGACGAACAAAGGCATTCCCGATGCGGACCAGGTATATACCGTTGAATTCAAGGCCGGCACAATCGCTCCATACGTCTATCTGACCGAAGACGGCTTGTTGTGCAGCATCAACGCCGAGTACACGCCGGCGGCTTCTCCCCTCGAAAAGGCAACGGAAAACGAAACGGCCTCGAAGCTCTCTGCAGCGGTGTTGACCGAGGAACTGTTGATGGCCGGTTCGGTGGTGCGGCAGGCGGAAGTGGCCGCCAAACAAATCTTCCATATCCGCGAAAGCCGGATGGACATCCTGACCGGCGATTCGGAGAACCTTCCCCCAGACGGCGAGGCCATGAAACTGGTCATCAAAAAACTGGAAGATGAGGAGGCCGCGCTGACCCGGCTCTTTACCGGTACATGTACGAAAGAAACCTCTTATTATGACGTCACGCTTGTCCCGCAGGAAGATTTGGAAGAGGAAGTCCTGTTCCGTTTCTCGAAGAAACTGGGGATACTGGACGCCGACGACCTGGGCGGGGAAGCGGTTCATATCACGCTGAAAGCCTCCGAACGCCCGCCGGTACTGGACGCGAAAGAAGCGGAAAAGAAGGCAAAGTCAATGAAAGGAGTGATTTACAATGTGCCGGGGAAGGCGCAGGTCGAAATCAAATCGGGATTGAAAACCCTCTACAAGGGGGAAATACCGGTTGTCCAGTTTGGGACGACCGAAAGCCTGGCGCCGGTGCTGTTCGAGGACAAAAAGAAACCGGTGAAAATACTTTTCTATCCCGAAACGGGAGCCATCAAACAGATTATTCAGTAACTACTTCTTTATATAACTAATTGATTCGTATTATGTTCAAAAAGCATCCCAAAGGTTTATTGGCTGCCGCACTCGCTAACATGGGCGAACGGTTTGGTTTCTACACCATGATGGCCATTCTGGTTTTATTTCTGG
>JAISOP010000149.1 GCA_031275525.1 Tannerella sp. | reverse complement strand
CTCGGGCAGGCCGACGTTAAGTCCCCACATGCAGAGGTCGGTTTCGTGGATGCCCTGGTTGCCCACATCGCCGTTGCCGTAGTTCCAGTGCCAGTGCCAGTTGTAGTGCACCAGGTTGCGCGTGAAGGGAACCATGGGCGCCGGGCCGCACCAGAGGTCGTAGTCCAGTCCTTCGGGTATTTTGGAGGTACCCTGGTTGCCGATGTCGGGACGCCAGCGATACACCAGTCCGCGTGCCATGTACACCCGTCCGATCAGGCCTTCGTTCAACAGGCGGATGGCTTCGCGGATGGACTTGGAACTGCGGAGCTGTACGCCGTGCTGCACGATGCGGTTGTATTTGTAGGCGGCCTCGATAAGTTTCCGGCCTTCGTAAATGTTGTGCGTGGCGGGCTTTTCGACGTAAACGTCCTTACCGGCCTGGCAAGCGAGGATGGATTGCAGGGCGTGCCAGTGGTTCGGCGTGGCGAGGGTGACGGCGTCGATGTCCTTGCTGTCGTAGATCCGGCGGAAGTCCTGTTCGATGAGGACCTTCTTCCCGTATTTTGCCTCAAACGCCTGTGCCTGCTGTTTCAGGACGTTCATATCCGGGTCGCAGAGCGCGGCTACGGTGACGTTCGGCTGTTTCATGATTTCCTCGACGTGCGTCTGTCCGCGACCGTTCAGGCCGAGCACGGCAATCCGTATCCGGTCGTTGGCGCCGGCGGCCTGTCCGGGGATGACCGCCGGGGCGGTGAAACCTTGTGCGCCTTCACTGCCCGGGGCGGACGACGCAACCAAGGTGGCAGCGGCGCCCGTCAGGGCGGTTGCCAGGAATTTTCTTCTTGAATGAGTTGTTTTCATCTATAATAAAATTTATATGGTAAAAAAATGATGTGGATCGGTTACAGGTGTAAAATCATTTGGGTATCGGAGGCAATCATGTACTCCTCGTCGGTCGGTACAACGATGACCGTCACTGTGCTGTCCGGCGCGCTGATAACCATTTCCCTGCCGTGCACGGTGCTGTTGGTGATTTCATCCAGCTTGATGCCCATGTATTCCATATTCCGGCAGACTTCGGCGCGGAGCGAACTCTGGTTTTCTCCCACCCCGCCGGTAAAGACCAGGATGTCCACGCCGCCCAGTACGGCGGCGTAGGCGCCGACGTATTTCTTGATGCGGTAGATATACATCTTCATGGCCAGCAGGGCGCGGGGATTATTGGCTGCGCAGGCGGCTTCCAGTTCGCGCATGTCCGAGGATACGCCCGAAATGCCCCATACGCCGCTGCGCTTGTTGAGCAGGTCGGACAGGCCGGCCACGTCCAGCCCTTCCTTTCTCATAAGGAAGGGCAACGCGCCCGCATCCACGTCTCCGCAACGCGTGCCCATCAACAGCCCTTCGACCGGCGTGAGGCCCATCGACGTATCGACGGATTTCCCGTTCCGGATGGCCGTAATCGAACCGCCGTTGCCGACGTGCGCGGTGATGATGCGCTGTTCCTCGTAGTGAACGCCCAGGATGCGGCAGGCGCGATAGGAGACGTAGCGGTGGCTGGTGCCGTGGAAACCGTAACGGCGTATGCCGTACTTCTCGTAGGATTCGTAGGGCAGCCCGTACATGTAGGCGTAATCGGGCATCGACTGGTGAAAGGCCGTGTCGAAAACGGCTACCTGCGGCGTGCCCGGCAGGATTTTCCGGATGGCGTAGATGCCTTCCAGGTTGGCGGGGTTATGCAGCGGCGCCAGTTCCGAACACTCGAGTACCTTCGAGATCACCTCGTCGTCAATCAGGACGCTGTTGGAAAACGTTTCGCCCCCGTGCACAACGCGGTGCCCCACGGCGCCAATCTCGCCGTAATCCCGGATACAGCCGTGCGTCCCGTCCATCAATACATCCAAAATAAGAGCAATTCCTTCTTCGTGGCCGGAGATTTCCTTCTCGACGGTCACTTTTTTCCCGTCCGGGGTGATCAGTTTCAGCGCCGTGCCCGGCAAGCCGATGCGTTCGATACCGCCCTGTGCCATCACTTCGCCCGACGTCATGTCAAAGAGTTTGTATTTGACCGAGCTGCTTCCGCAATTTAAAACCAATGTCTTCATATTCAAATATTAATTATTCCTTAATCCGATAGCCTGGTTACAAGCTACCGCTACCATTTTATAAATATCCTCTACCGAACAGCCGCGCGACAGGTCGTTCACCGGCGCCGCCAGCCCCTGCAATACCGGCCCGACCGCTTCGGCGCCGGCCAGCCGCTGTACCAGTTTGTAGCCAATGTTCCCCACTTCGAGCGACGGGAAAACCAGCACGTTGGCCCTGCCGGCCACCGCGCTGCCCGGGGCTTTTTTCCTCGCCACGCTTTCCACCAGCGCGGCATCGGCCTGTAGTTCGCCGTCAATCGTCAACCCCGGCTGCATCTCCTTCGCCAGCCGCGTAGCTTCCGCCACCTTGTCCACCATCTCGTGCGAGGCGCTGCCCTTGGTCGAGAAACTCAACATGGCGACGCGCGGCTCCACGCCAACCAGCGTCCGGGCCGTTTGAGCCGTCGAAACGGCAATCTGCGCCAGCTCGGAGGCCGTCGGATTCGGCATTACGGCGCAGTCGGCAAACACCAGTATGCCGTCCTCGCCGTACGTATCCTCTCTGAGGAACATCAGGAAAGCGCCCGATACGCAGGAAATACCGGGTACGGTCTTGATGATTTGCAACGCGGGCCGCAGGACGTCGCCCGTAGTATTCTGCGCCCCGGCAATCTCGCCGTCCGCATCGCCGGCCTTGATCATCAGGCACGCCAGATACAAGGGGTCTTCGACCAGCAGGGCGGCTTTCTCCGGCGTCATGCCTTTCGCGCGGCGCAGTTGAAAGAGTAAGTCGGCATAAGCCTGTTTCCGGTCATGCCGTTTGGGGTCAATGATAGTGGCCCGCGACAGGTGTTTCAGCCCGAAACCGGCCGCCAACGCATGTATTTCGTCCGCATTGCCTGTTAATAGAAGGTGGGCCACCTCGTCGGCCAGCAGCCGGTCTGCCGCCCTCAACGTCCTTTCCTCCGTCCCTTCGGGCAATACGATGCGCTGTTTGTTCGCCTTTGCCTTTGCAACGATTTGTTGTATTAAATCCGTCATTTTTCGATTGTCATTTGTTTATAAAAAAGCCAAAGTAAAAAGTAATGGGAATGATGATTTCTATTCCGAGCCACAAAAATATTAAAATGCCATGTATGGTTGGCAGATTCTTCCGACTATTTTTATTTCTGCCCGGCGATTTTCGCTTATTTAACTATATATCTTCACCTCCTGTTCGCCGGAAAGGATTTCCCGGAGGTTCTCGGCCGACAGGGGTTTGGTGATTATTCCGCTATGCGCTACCGTAATGGTGCCCCGCTCCTCGGAGACGATAATCACGATGGCATCCGTCTCTTTCGACATGCCCAGCCCGGAACGGTGACGCAAACCCATCTCCTTGGGGATGCCGGCATTCTGCGCCACAGGCAGGATACACGCGGCTGCCTTGATCTGGTTTTGGACGATAATCATGGCTCCGTCGTGCAGCGGACTGTTCTTGAAGAAGATGTTTTCGATCAGGCGGGCATTCACTTCGGCCGAAAACATCTCGCCGCTCTGGATATAGGTTGTCAGGTCGATTTCCTTTTGAATCACAATCAGGGCGCCGGTTTTTGTCTTCGCCAGGTTTAGGCAGGCCATGATGACGGCCATGTACTGGCTGACGGGGTCTTCCCCTTTCCGGGAAAAGAACTTGACCAGGAATTTCCAGCCCCGGTTCGATCCCAGGGCTACCAGGAAACGGCGGATGTCATCCTGGAACAGGATCACAATAACGATGAATCCCACACTGATGAACTTGTCCAGGATGGCGCCCATCAAGCGCATCTCCAATACCTGCGAGACCAGTACCCATACCACAATGACGGACACCAGCCCGCCGAAGATCACCAGCGTGCCCGAACTCTTCATCAACTTGTAGGTTTGATAGAGGAAGTAGGCGACCAGGAGGATGTCGATCACATCCTTGATTCCAAACGAGACTAACATAAGGATTCGATTTTCAGTTTACCGGTTATTTTCACCGCTTCCACGGCGGCTTTGACGTCGTGTACCCGCAGGATGTCGGCGCCGTTGAGCAGGGCGAAGGTATGGAGGACGGTCGTCCCGTTCAGGCACTC
>JAISOP010000103.1 GCA_031275525.1 Tannerella sp. | reverse complement strand
AAACCATAAAAGATGATAATTCCCTCGATTTGAAACATAATAAAACCTAAACGAACGCTAAACAATAACAAGAAATGGCTCTGGAAACAGTGGTGAGTGGTGAGTGGTGAGTGGTGAGTGAAAAAATGCCTGCTTACTCACCCTGCCATATCTGCCGCACCCTGCCGTATCCTGCTGTCAGCTGTTTGCCGTCAGCTGAAGTAGACGGCAATGAGGGGGGAATTGGGCTAAAGCCCTGCGGTGGCAGTGTGAAATGACCGATAGCGGCTGTTTCTTTTTTCTTGCTTTTTTCTAAGGGGAGAAAAAAGCAATAAAAAAGATTTTGCTTCCATCGCAAGCCTTGATTTTGGAGTCTTGAGAGGTTCCCTATTAATCGAATCCTTCGTTATTGATCGCATGGTATTCAATGAGTCCCTGGACGGAAGACACTTTTATCATATCCACTTTAGTGCCGAATTCCTGAGCGATTTCCTTCAGTATTTCCGCAAAAGTGAAGGCGCCCGAGCCGACAAACCGTATCCGGTAAGCCTTATAGTCATATTGACAGATATTACGCGTAAAGAAGTCCCGCAGATTCTGCGTCAACAGGTTATAGACATATTTGTTTTCCACGTTTTCCGCCAGGAAACGGGACACAAATACCAGAAAGCGCGTAGGGGAAGTGCTGTCGTAAACGGCGTCCATCACCTCGTCGGCTGTGATCCCGAATTTTTCGTAAAAAAGATTAGCCAGTTCGACAGGCACGAGGTCTTTGAGCAAATTGGCCAGGAACAGTTTTCCTAAAACGGCCTCACTGCCTTCGTCTCCCAGCACGTATCCCGCCGGACGGACGTTCTTGACGATTTTTTCCCCGTCGTAAAAACAAGAATTGGAACCCGTCCCCAAAATACAGGCAATCCCGGTATCATTCTTGAACAGGCCGCGGGCGGCCGCAAGTAAATCGCTTTCGACTTGGGTAACGCTTTTAAACTGGGCAATCAACGATGCCTGGACGGTATTTTTTTTCTCCTCAGTCGCACATCCGGCGCCATAAAAGTAAATACGGTTAATCTTTCGTTTGAAAAAGACCTCCGGCAAGTTAAGCCGAATGCTCCGACTTATCTCTTTTCTTGATTGAAAATAGGGGTTGATTCCCTCTGTAATAACCCTCTGAATAAGATGGTCTCCTTCGACCAAAGCCCACTCTGTACGAGTTGACGTACTTTCTGCAATAAGTTTCATTGTCCGGCGATTTATTTTTGCCGCAAATGTATGGATTTTTAATCACATAACAACCCCTTTAAAGATGAATTTATGCACTTATCGTATAATATCCTTAAATATTTGTGCCCATCGGCTAATTAATTCTATTTTTGTACCCGAAAAAACTTGCACATTATCATTATGGCATTTGAGAAAATAACGGAAGCGACTTCGCTTTACGGGGATTTGGAGAAGAAGACAACGCGCGAGATGCTGGAGGAAATGAATGTGGAAAACGGGAAAGTCATCCAGGCCGTGCAGAAGGTCATTCCCCGGATAGAGGAATTGGTGAACCGGATTGTTCCGCGGATGCAGCAGGGGGGGCGCCTGTTCTACTTGGGCGCAGGGACGAGCGGACGGCTGGGTGTACTTGATGCGTCCGAGATTCCGCCGACGTTCGGTATGCCGCCCTCATGCGTCATCGGATTGATTGCCGGAGGCGATGCGGCGCTTCGTGCGCCGGTCGAAAGAGCGGAAGACGATGTCCGGCAGGGATGGAAAGACCTTCTACAACATCAGGCCGGCGTCCTCGACACCGTCGTAGGCATTGCTGCTTCGGGTACAACGCCCTATGTCACGGGAGCCTTGCAGACTGCGCGAAGGCACGGACTCCTTACGTCCGTCATTACCGGCAATTCCGGTTCGCCGGCGGCAGCCGAAGCCGATATTCCGATTGAAGTGATTGTCGGGCCGGAATACGTAACCGGTAGCTCACGCATGAAATCGGGTACCGCACAAAAACTGGTTCTCAACATGATTTCTACCTCGGTCATGATTAAACTGGGGCGCGTGAAAGGAAACAGGATGGTTCACATGCAACTTTCCAACCGGAAACTCATCGACCGCGGAACCAGGATGCTCGTTGAAGCGCTGGGTATTCCTGGCGAACAAGCCCGCGCATTATTATTAATACACGGTTCCGTTCAGCGGGCGATAGAAAAATGCAAGGGGGAATAAATTCAGCGAATGACGATTTTACGGACGGTCTCTTCGATACGGACAATGTAGTATCCTTTTGGAAGGGAAACAGCATATTCTTCGGACGGGTGCTGGATTTCAATTTCCCTTACCCGGATACCTACGATATTGTATATCTGTAGCCGGCTTTTGGCCGGAGCGTCTGTGACAATGATACGGTTATCAATCACGTTTACCTTTACTTTCAACGTGTCTTCCGGCGGTTGCACGGCATGGATAGCCCACACAAACGCAACTGTTTCCGCCTGTGCCGGAAACGCAAACAACATCAGGCCGACAGCCGTTAACAGCCCTATGATCGCTGCTTCTATCCGTTTTTTCAAGTTCATTGGTCGTTTTTTGTTTTTTTTTTCGTCCCGTCAAAATTACAAAAACTATTTCAATTAGCGCGCAAAACTCTTTTTTCCCTGCGAGAAACATTCGAAAGGGTCGCGTCCCTGTTTCGGCATCTCTCCATCAATCGAGTTTCAGAACGGCCAGGAACGCTTTCTGGGGTACTTCGACCGTCCCAATCTGTTTCATTCGCTTTTTGCCTTCCTTCTGCTTCTCGAGCAATTTGCGCTTGCGCGAAACGTCGCCGCCGTAGCATTTGGCCGTCCCGTCCTTGCGAACGGCTTTCACCGTTTCACGGGCAATGATTTTGGAGCCGATGGCTGCCTGAATCGCGATGTCGAACTGCTGGCGGGGAATGAGTTCCTTCAGTTTCTCGCACATCCGGCGTCCGAACGCCGTACTGTTGTCGATGTGCGTCAGCATTGAAAGCGCGTCCACCGGTTCGCTGTTCAGCAGGATGTCCAACTTCACCAGGCGCGACTCGCGGAAGTCGTGCAGGTGATAGTCGAATGAGGCATAACCTTTTGAAATGCTTTTCAACTTGTCGTAGAAGTCGATCACGATCTCGCCCAGCGGGATGTCGAAGATGACTTCGATGCGGTCGCCGGAGATGTATTCCTGTTTGACCAGAATGCCCCGCTTGCCCAAACATAAGGTCATGATAGGCCCGATGTAGGCTGTCCGCGTGATGACGGACGCACGGATGTATGGCTCTTCGATACGGTCAATCATCGTCGGGTCGGGCAGGCCGCTCGGGTTGTGCACTTCCGTACAGTGTCCCTTCTTGTCGTACACCCGGTAGGAGACGTTGGGCACGGTCGTGATCACATCCATATTGAACTCGCGGTCGAGTCGTTCCTGGACGATCTCCATGTGGAGCAGTCCCAGGAAGCCGCACCGGAAACCGAAACCCAGTGCGGCCGAACTCTCCGGCTGGAAGGTGAGCGAGGCGTCGTTCAGCTGCAATTTTTCGAGCGAGGCCCGCAGGTTCTCGAAATCTTCCGTCTCGATCGGGTAAACACCGGCAAAGACCATCGGCTTCACTTCCTCGAAACCGGCAATGCCTTCGCGTGCCGGCCGTGCAACGTGCGTAATGGTGTCGCCGACGCGCACTTCGCGGGAGGTTTTGATACCCGAGATGATGTATCCCACGTCGCCCGTCCGCACTTCGCCGCGCGGACTCAGGCTCAGCTTCAGGATGCCCACCTCGTCGGCGTCATATTCTTTTTCCGTGGCAATGAACTTCACCCGGTCGTTTTTGCGGATGACGCCGTTGACCACCTTGAAATAGGCAATGATGCCGCGGAAGGAGTTAAATACCGAATCGAAGATCAGGCATTGCAACGGCGCGTCGGGGTCGCCCTTGGGCGGCGGCACCCGTTCCACAATCGCATCCAGTAGGCCATATACGCCTTCGCCCGTCTTGCCGCTGGCACGCAGGAGCGTCTCCCGCCCGCATCCCAGCAACTCGATGACCTGGTCTTCCACCTCGTCGGGCATGGCGCTGGGGAGGTCGATCTTGTTAATCACCGGGATGATTTCCAGGTTGTGTTCAATGGCCATATAGAGGTTGGAAATCGTCTGCGCCTGAATACCCTGCGCCGCATCGACAATCAGCAGCGCGCCTTCGCAGGCCGCAATCGAACGCGACACCTCATACGAAAAATCGACATGTCCCGGCGTATCAATCAGGTTCAGGGTATATTCCTCGCCCCGGTACGTATAGTTCATCTGGATGGCATGACTCTTGATCGTAATGCCGCGTTCGCGCTCCAGTTCCATATCGTCCAGCACTTGCGCCTGCATATCTTTCCCCTCTACCGTCTTCGTATATTCGAGCAAACGGTCGGCCAGCGTACTTTTCCCGTGGTCAATATGAGCGATAATACAGAAATTGCGAATATGATCCATCTGCGAATTTTTATTTTTTTGGAGTGCAAAGATAGCAAATATCGCATAATTAGTCTTACTTTTGGCCTGGCTTTTGAGATAAATTCAGAGAAATGAGCACAAAAGAAATACTTACGGCCTGTTCCGGCATCACGGATGCGCTGAACAACGGCGAATTGAAAACGGCGTTTGATTTGATTCAAAGTCTGATCTCCGGTGTGCAGGAACTTTCCTTTCAAAACCGGTTGAACGAGTTGCAGGACACCTACCGCTACCTCCTGCACTATTACGAGGAAGGCACCCACGACCCGGCACGGGAACAGATCTATGCCACTATCCGGACGGGCGCCTACGAACTGGCCGACCGGGTCCGTTACCGGGCGTTGTCGGCCCTTACCGGCATATCTCATGCCTGGTCATGGACCTTTCCAAGCCCACATCCGGTAGAGGTGGCCGAGTTGGTCGGGCAAATGCCGGCGCAGTATGAAGAGGACAACCCAACCTGGTTCGAGACCTCGATAATATGCCTGTTCGAGATCGTGTGGAAAACGCCGTTCCTCTCTGCCGACGACGCGGCGCCCCTCCGCCGGGCGCTGGCCGATGGGCGGTTTCCGCTACCGGCCAAATGCCAGATCGTGTCGGCCTTGCTGCTGGGGCTGCAAATGTTGTTCGACAGGGAAAAGTTGGACCTCCTGTTCGACGCGGCAGCCGAGGAAGACATGGAAGTCCGTATCCGCGCCCTGATAGCCATTTGCCTCACGCTCTACAAGTACCGGCAGCGAACCCCCTACTATCCCGGTATTCGCCACCGCCTGGACACCCTGGCCGAAGCGCCGGACTTCAGGCGAATCATGCAGACCGTCGTCCTGCGCTTCATCCTCTCGCGCGAAACCGAAAAGGTGACGCACAAGATACAGGAGGAGATTCTTCCGGAGATGAGGAAATTGAAATTTACTTCACAGGGCGAACGTTTCGGGTTACTGTCCGACTTTCCGGGCGACGGGGTGAACCCGGAATGGAAAGACCCCGCGACCGGCGACCATGTGACGAAAAAACTCGAAGAGTATGCCAGCCTGCAGGAAGAAGGGCTTGACGTGTCGCATTCCACGTTTATTCACCTGAAAAACTTCGGTTTTTTCAGAGAGATAAGCAACTGGTTCCTGCCCTTTACCCTCCGCCATTCCAGCTTCGGAAACCGGGAAAACACCCATAGTGTTGGGATGGATACCCTGATGCAGGCTGTCTTTATGTGCAATTCGGACAAATATTCGCTGTTCCTCAGTCTGCTGAAGATTCCCGAAACACAGCGGAAACAGATAATGCAGCAAATGGACAGCCAGTTCGGCGCCATGAACAAACAGCAGTTGCAGGAACTGAAAAGCAAGCATAACAAGGTGGAAAGCATTACTTCCCAGTATATCCAGGACCTGTACCGCTTTTATAAACTGTATCCGCATCGCGCAGAGTTTGAGGACATCTTTAACTGGACGCTTGACTTCCATCTCCTTCCGGCGCTGAAACCGTATCTGTCCGACGCCGAAACGCTGCTGAACATTGCCGAACTTTATCTCCGCAAAGGATATTATGAAGATGCGCAGACCCTATATGACTGGTTGATTGAGCGTGATGCACAGGATGAGATGCTCTACCAGAAGGCCGGCTATTGCAGGCAGATGACCGGCGACCTGCAGGGCGCACTGGCGGCTTACCTGCGTTCCGAACTGCTCAACCCGGACAGCAAATGGCTGCTCCGCCGGCTGGCCGATTGCTACCGCATGATCAAACAGCCCGAAAAGGCGCTGGCCGTTTACCGCCGCTACGAACAGCTAAGCCCGGATACGGTTCCGGCGTTGATCTACATGGGACACTGCTGCCTGGAAATGAAGAACTATGCGGATGCCCTGAAATACTATTTCAAGGCCGATTATCTGGAGCCGGAGAGTCCGAAGATATGGCGTGCCGTTGCCTGGAGTTCGTTTCTAAGCGGGAAATACGACCAGGCGCGCCATTATTACGGGAAGATACTGGATCGCCGGCCCCTGATGCAGGATTTCCTCAACGCCGGACATACGGAATGGGTCTTGCAGCACATTCAGAAGGCGCTGGCCTTCTACCGTTCTGCCGTGAAGGCCGAGGACGGGGGATTCGACAAATTCCATACGCTTTTCGGACAGGACATTCCCGATCTTCTCCGCGCCGGCATCAACCCCTCGGAAATCCCGATGCTACTGGACAGGTTGCAATATACACTTTAGGGAATCTCTAAAAACCCCCAACGCCACACTCCGCTCCGCAGAAAAGAAGAAAAGGAGGGTGTGTCCAAAGCCCGCCTGCCGTCAGCTAAAGCAAACGGCAAAAAAGGGGGGAATTGGGCTAAAGCCCCGCGGAGGCAGCGTGGAGCGAGCGGTA
>JAISOP010000029.1 GCA_031275525.1 Tannerella sp. | reverse complement strand
TTCACACTGCTTTGCGTACGTATCAGTATCGTATAGGCGCCGGCGCTGATATTGGCTGGGGAGATCAGTTTGAGGGTGCGCGGTTCGTTGAGGGCAACGGCCTTGAAGGGTATTTCCTGTTGTTGTGCGCTGACCGGGAAGACGCCGGCCTGTGCTGCGTGATCTGCGTCGCTTTCGATTTTCAGGCCGTAGCCCAATATTTCATTCTCCATTCTCCATTCTCCATTCTCAATTCCCCACTAACCACTAACCACTAACCACTAACCGCTAACCACTCATCCCGTGTGGAATCCGGATAATATGTCTACTTTTGCGGCGGAAGAAATAATTTTCATATAATGAAGAAAGTCACAGTTGTCATTCTGAACTGGAACGGGAAAAGATTGATGGAACAATTCCTGCCGGCGGTACTGGCTCACACGCCGGAGAGTCTGGCGGAGATCATGGTGGCGGACAACGGCTCTACGGACGGCTCGGCAGAAATGCTCCGGGAAAAGTTCCCGTCGGTACGGCTACTCCTGTTCGACCGGAATCATGGTTTTGCCGAAGGCTACAACCGCGCCATGGCCGCCGTTGAAACGCCCTGCGCCGTGCTGCTGAACAGCGATGTGGAGGTGACGCCGCACTGGTTGGACGAGCCGCTCCGCACGCTGGACGAATATCCCGGCGTAGCCGGCGTTCAGCCGAAGATACGCAACTGGAAACACCGGGAACGTTTCGAATATGCAGGCGCCTGCGGAGGATTTATCGACCGCTACGGCTATCCGTTTTGTCGCGGCCGGATACTGCACCATGTGGAAAAAGACTGCGGGCAGTACGACCGGCCGGCGGAAATCTTCTGGGCCAGCGGAGCCTGTTTTTTCATCCGTACGGAAATCTACCGGCGGGAAGGCGGACTGGATGCCGTTTTCTTTGCACACCAGGAAGAAATCGACCTGTGCTGGCGGCTACGCGCACGCGGCTACCGGCTGTGCTGTACGCCCCAATCGGTAGTATATCACGTGGGAGGCGCCACACTGGAGGCCGAGAATCCCCGGAAAACGTTCCTCAATTTTCGCAACAACCTCCTGATGATTTACAAAAATATGCCCCCCAGCGCCCTGCCGCGGGTGATGCGGGTCAGGCGCTGGCTGGACTACCTGGCGGCCGGACGCTTTTTGCTGACCGGCCATTTCGCTAACGCACGGGCGGTCTTCCGCGCCAGGCAGGCCTTCCGACAGCTGAAGAAGACCTGTCAGCCCGTCCGCAGGGAGAATTTGGCACGCACTTGCGTAGATCCCATTCCTGAAATGCTGCCCCGAAACCTCCTCCTGGCCTATTACCTGAAAGGGGAAAAAACCTTCGCGGAAATCGAAAAGTCATAAGAACAGGGTCGGCATACCGGCCTTTCCCGCTTCCCGCAACGTCCCGAGCCGGGAAATTCTAACCCGTGCGTTAGAAGTGTTCTAACCTATGCGTTAGAGGTGTTCTAACGTATGCGTTAGAGGTGTTCTAACGACGCACCCCTTTAACAAGCGATTTTTCATCTCCGGCCTCAAAAGCGATACCCCATGCCCACGGTGAGAACTTTGTTTATTACGGTAGCATCGTCTTTGCCGGCATCCAACTGGTCTTTCAATCCAAGGTGCAGTCCTGCACTGATTTGTATTCCGTCGCAGTATTCGTAGCCAAGCATGGCGCTGATACCATAATCCCAACGGTTCATGATGGCTTTTCCTTCAATTTCTTCATATAATGCCGTTTTTGCATTTTTCATGCGGGCATTAAAACCAAATCCGGTATATGCGCCAAGTCCAAAATACCAAATGCCGTCATCAATGCACTCCCGTCCAAGCAAATAAACCGGGATTGTCATTCCCCACTGTTGGAAATCATCTTCCCGGCCGCCCTGTCTTATTCCGGAATTCCTGAAGAAAAACATTAGTTCCGGTTGAATGGCCAATCGTTTATTTAACTCAATTTCCAAAAAACAGCCCAGGTTGGGAGCCACTTTTATTTTGCTGATGTAATCCAACTCATACAGCCAGAATTGATGTATATTGGCTTCCATTTTCAAGCCTCCCGAAACGGAAACCTGAGCCTTTGTTTTCGCCGTCAAGATGGCTTCCTGCGCCGAAAGGCTTGAAATGCCGAGCAACACAACGCTTACTGCTAAAATTTTTGCCCGATTTATTCGATTTGGATACATGTTCTTACTGTTAAAATCTCAAGGTGCAAAGGTCGGCATAAGGCACACTATTTTGTTAGTCCAATTTTGGTGATAACTGGTTCAAAACGGGTAAAATGGTCTTTTAATCGGAGGGAACTTCCAAGAAACCGTCTAAATTTATTCCTCACATTCTCAACAAACTCTCCGCGATAACCGCCATGCATGTTTGTCTGATAGTTTATCACGTTTCTTCATTCAGTTAAGGGAACCTCTAAAACCCCCAACGCTTTGATTTATTCGAGGCAAAAGTGCGGGGCGGTAAAGAAACTTTGTATATTTGCCCAGAGAAAACATAAGATTTCCGGAGAAATTTTGATTTA
This sequence comes from Tannerella sp., assembly GCA_031275525.1. Taxonomy (GTDB): domain Bacteria; phylum Bacteroidota; class Bacteroidia; order Bacteroidales; family Tannerellaceae; genus Tannerella. Next base: position 4,948 of record JAISOP010000029.1, on the reverse strand, counting down.
TATCATTCAAATAAAACTTTATCCTTATGAAGAAATTGATTTTACATTTCACTGTACTACTCGCGTTCGTTGCCGGAGGGAGTTCCTGTTCGTCGCCGGCGCCCGAAAAACGATCGAAAAAGCTTCCCGAAACGATCACGCTCTCCCGGGAAACGCTGCTGGACAAGATAAAAGGCGCTTGGGCGGGCCAGGTGATCGGCTGTACGTATGGCGGTCCTACCGAATTTCGCTACCAGGGAACCATGATCCAGGATTATGTCCCCATCGAATGGCCGGCAGGCTGTATCCGGGAACGGATGGAAAACTCGCCCGGACTGTACGACGATATTTACATGGACCTGACTTTCGTGGACGTCTTTGAACGCCTGGGCCTGGGTGCGCCGGTCGATTCGTTCGCCTTCGCCTTTGCCGGGGCCGAATATACGCTCTGGCATGCCAACCAGTCCGCCCGTTACAATATCCTGCACGGCATCCTGCCGCCCGCTTCCGGACACTGGCTGAACAATCCTCATGCCGATGATATCGACTACCAGATTGAGGCCGACTATGCCGGGATCATGTCGCCGGGAATGGTGAACACGGCGTCCGGGATTTCGGACCAAATCGGGCACATCATGAATTATGGCGACGGATGGTATGGCGGCGTGTATGTGGGGGCGATGTATGCGCTGACGTTTGTGTCGAGCGACATCCGGTTCATCGTGTCGGAGGCGCTGAAGGCCATTCCGGAAGAAAGTACCTTCTACAAATGTATGGCCGACGTCATCCGCTGGCACAAACTCTACCCCTATAACTGGAAACAGACCTGGTTTGAATGTGAACGCAAGTGGAGCCAGGACATCGGATGCCCGGAGGGGGTATATTCGCCGTTCGACATTGACGCGGTCATCAACAGCGCCTACGTGCTGATCGGCCTGCTGTATGGCGAGGGGGACTTTGCCAAAACGATTGACCTTGCCACGCGGTGCGGACAGGATTCCGACTGTAACGCGGCTTCGGCGGGCGGTATCCTGGGCGCCATCAAGGGATACAGCCGGATACCGGACTACTGGCTGGAAAACGTAAGGGAGGTCGAAGAGATGCCTTTCGCCTATACGGGCCTTTCGCTGAACAATGCCTACGAAATGAGTTATAACCATGCCTTGGAACAGATCCGGCAGAATGGGGGCACGGTGCGCGACCATGAAGTCGTGATTGCCTGCCAGCAGCCGGTAGCCGTGCGTTACGAAAAGGGCTTCGAGGGCCATTATCCCGCCGGACGCATCCCGCTGAACCAATCGCTTGCGGATATGGATTCGGTCACCTTTGAAGGCATCGGCATTGTTTTCAGCGGTCGTGTGCAGGGCGACAAGGCCGGCTACGAAGCGGAGGTGGAAATGTCCATCGACGGGGTTCCGGTCGAAACCGCCCTTTTGCCGGTTTCCTACGCCACGCGCCGGAACGAACTGTTCTGGAAATACCAGTTACCCGCGGGACGCCATACGGTCACCTTCAAATGGCTGAACCCGGAGAAAAACGTGTCCATCCACTTCGGCCAGGCGCTGGTATATAACGATAAGCCGCTAAAGATAACTCATCAATAAAACATTGGGTATGAAAACGAAATGGATCATTGTGTTTTTCGCTGCGGCCAGCCTGCTTGCCTCCTGCGGGACGAGGCCGGTGAGGTTGATTTTTGATACGGATTTAGGCCCCGACTACGACGATGCCGGCGCACTGGCGCTGCTTCACGCGCTGGCCGACAGCGGGCAGGTCGAACTCCTGGCCACGGTGTCGTCCAACAGCGACGAGCGTGTCGTACCCTGCATTGAAGTGATAAATACGTATTTCGGACGGCCCGGTATTCCCGTAGGCGCGCCGAAGGGCGAAGGCAGCGTGTCGCTTACCTCCGGGCACCGGGCGAAATGGACCGACCTCCTGCCGCAAAAGTACCCGCACCGGACAGCCCGTACGTCCGACGCACCGGATGCCGTGAAAGTATATCGGCAGATACTGAGCCGGCAGCCCGACCACAGCGTCGTGATTTGTACGGTGGGCTTTTTCACCAACCTGAAGAACCTGCTGCTTTCCGGTGCGGATGAATACAGCCCGCTGGGGGGAAAGGATCTGGTGGAGAAGAAAGTGAAACGCCTGGTTTCGATGGCCGGGGTGTTCCCGGAGGGAAAGGAGTTCAATGTTTACTGCGACGCACCGGCGTCCGTCGTCGTAGCGCAAGACTGGCCGACGGAAATCGTCCTGAGCGGCTTTGAAATCGGAAACGTGATTCTCACCGGCAAACAACTCGTGCAGATGCCGGCGAAGGACCATCCCGTCAAGGAAGTATATGAGTTGTGCTTTGCCGAGGGCGACCCCGACGGGCGGATGAGTTGGGACCAGACTGCTGCCCTGGTGGCGGTCAAGGGATACGAGCCTTATTTCGCGTCGGAGCGGGGAACGATGTCCGTGAACGAAGAAGGATACAACGACTGGAAACCGTCCGCCGACGGGAAACACGTCCGGCTGATTGCCAAACTGCCGCCCGCACAGGTGGCGGCCATTCTTGAAACCTGCATGATGCACCAACCGAAATAATTCAAACTTACCTCTCCCCCTAACCCCCTCTCCACAAGGAGAGGGGGGGCATCGGCGGAAAGGTCTGCTTTTGAATCCTTGAATCCTTGAATTCCCTATTTGTTTGTTATACTGAACGCGGCATGGATTTGTGCATGAGGCGCCCGTTGAGCGCACCACTCAACGCCCGTTGAGCACACCACTCAACGCCCGTTGAGCACACCACTCAACGCTCGTTGAGCACACCACTCAACGCTCGGTGACGATGACCGTCAAGTTGAGTACAAACACAAAAACCTGCCGCGTGCAGTATAGTCATGAAAAACAGCTATATTTGTATCGCAAACAATATCGTTGTACTATTTAATTTATCATTCTCGTGAAAGCAATTTTAAAATCAACCGTAGGATTATTCGTATTTCTCTGCGTATCGTGCCACCCATCGAATGAGGGATGGACCAAGTTATTTAACGGAAAAGACCTGACCGGTTTCAGGCAACTGAACGGGAAGGCGCCTTTCCGGATAGAAAACGGGGAGTTGGTCGGCGTTTCCACCAAAAACGAACCGAGTAGCTTCCTGGCAACCGAACAGGAGTATGGCGACTTCATTCTCGAATTTGACGTCCTGTGCGACCCGGCGCTCAATTCCGGCGTCCAGTTCCGCAGTCTCAGCCGCGCGGATTTCAACAATGGCCGCGTACACGGCTACCAGTGTGAAATCGACCCCTCCGACCGTGCCTGGAGCGGCGGCATCTACGACGAAGGACGCCGGGGCTGGCTGGTCACGCTCACCGACCACCCAACCGGTCAGGCTGCCTACCGCAAAACCGACTGGAATCACTACCGTGTGGAAGCCATCGGCGACACCCTGCGCATCTGGCTCAACGGCGTCAACACGGCCAATCTCCTTGACAACACGACGCCCAAGGGATTCATTGCCCTCCAGATACACAGCATCGGCAACAACGACGCAATGGACGGGAAAGAAATCCGCTGGAAAGATATCCGGATTAGGACGGAGAACCTGGAGGCAAACCGGATGCAGGGGATCCTGGCGCCGGAGGTTAACCGGATTCCGAATACGCTCTCGGAACAGGAAGGGGCGGAGGGCTGGACCTTACTGTTCGACGGAAAGACCCCGAACGGCTGGCGCGGTGCGTCCAGGGACGCATTTCCCGATCGCGGCTGGAAAATAGAAGACGGCCGGCTGACCGTACTGAAAGCGTCCGGCGAGGAACGCGGCGGCGACATTGTGACGGAACGCCGGTACGGTGCGTTTGAACTGAGCATCGAATTCCAACTCACGAAAGGCGCCAACAGCGGCATCAAGTATTTCACGGTCGAGAGCGAGCGCGGGTTCGTTTACGGACTGGAATACCAGGTGCTGGACGATGCCGAACATCCGGATGCCAAACAGGCTACTTCGTTTCCCGGAAGCCGCACGCTGGCCAGCCTCTATGACCTGATCCCGGCCGAACGCAAGCGAACTAATTCAATCGGCGATTGGAACTTGGCGGGAATCAAAGTCTTTACGGACAACCATGTCGAACACTGGCTGAATGGCTTCAAAGTGCTGGAATACGAACGCGGCTCGGAGGCTTTCCGGGAACGGGTGAAAGGCAGCAAATTCGCCGACCGTTCCTACAATGGAGACGGCCCGTTCGGCGAAGCGCCCGAAGGTTATATCCTCTTACAGGATCACGGGGATGAGGTGTCCTTCCGGAGTATCAAAATCAAAGCCTTGAAACCGATATAACGCCGGGGATTCAAAAAAGAAGGATATGAGCAGACGCCGTTTTTTCAATACCACAGGCCCCTGTAATCCGGAAGACCATTACATGCTTCCTCCCGAAGACCGCCTGGTTGGGTCTCAGCTACACCGCTACATAAAAGATAAACTGTACTGGGTGCTTCATGCGCCGCGGCAAACGGGAAAAACTACTTTCCTGCAAAGCTGGGCGCGTGAGATCAATGCAGGTGGAGAAGCCGTCGCCTGTTATGTGAGCGTCGAAAGATGCGACCGTATCCCGCAGGTGGAACTGGCGATGCCCGCTATCTGTAACGCTATTCGCGAGGCTGCCAAAATCAGCGGATTACCTGTCCCTGAGCATAATCATGACGACCATTTGTCCATGCTGAGCAGTATCCTCGGCAACTGGTCGCAATTGGTTGCTCCCAAACCGCTGATCGTCTTATTCGATGAAGTCGATGTACTTGTTGACGAAACAATGGTCAGCTTTTTGCGGCAGTTGCGGGGCGGATTTGCCTCCCGTGGAATTGGCCTATTCCCGGTATCCATTGCGTTGGTCGGTATGCGCGACTTGAAGGATTACATCGTGGCCCCCAAAGACGGTAAACCCGTCAATCCGGGTTCGCCGTTCAATATCAAGGAAGATTC
>JAISOP010000327.1 GCA_031275525.1 Tannerella sp. | reverse complement strand
TACCGGTTTTCCGGGAAACAGCAGCCGAAAGGACTGAACATGCTGAACGGGAACGATTATACGATGATGATGAAACAGGCCTATTTCAATCCCCGGCAGGATGAAAACGCGGCCAACCTGCCGGAGTTCAATTACGATCCGACCTTTCAGGAATACGAAAACTTCAATAACAATACCGACTGGGTAAAGGCGCTGACGCAATACGGGTTTACCCACGACCACAATGTGACCCTCTCCGGGGGAGGCGAAAAAGCCAACTTCCGCCTTTCGTTCGGATACTACACGGAAACGGGAACGGTTATAAAGCAGGAACTGAAACGCCTGACCAACCGGATGGACTTTGAGTACCATGTATCCGACCGCATCCGCTTTTCTTCGGATTTCGCGATTACCTACCTCAACAACCGGAAAAACCTGGCTTCGGACGCAGGCGACGCCTACAATACTGAAAACCTGCTGAGCATGGCGTACCGGAAAATGCCGAACGTTTCAATCTATCAGCAGGATGCCAGCGGAAATGATACGGAGCAGTTTTATGCTATCCCCCAAACTTCCAGCTTAGACGCCAGGCAGAGAGACCTCCTGAATCCGGTCGCCCTGGCTCACCGGGCCGAAAACAGCGACAGGAACGTCCGGATCATGCCCACATTCCGCCTGAGGTACGACATGCTCGACCCGGAAACAGCCACTTTCCGGTACAACGGCTACATCTCGTTCGACTACGAAAATAACGACAATACCCGCTTTCTTCCCCGTGAAGTAACTTCGGTCAACTGGGACAACGAAAACGTAAACCGCTCCTACGGGCGGGAAGCGGAAGCGCTGACCGTCTATTCCGACCAGAATTTGACTTATATCCCCGACTGGGGCGATACGCACAACCTTATGCTCTATGCTTCCTGGCAAATGACAACCTACAATTCGCTTTATGAAGAACTGGTGCGATCCGGACTGCCGTCCGGAATGATAACCGACCCTACCCTGCCCGGACAGGACCGGTCATTCAAAAGCGGCACGGAACAGCGGAGAACCATTGGGCTTGTCGGGCGAATCCATTATTCACTCCTGAAGCGGTACATCCTCGACCTTTCTATCCGCCGGGATGCCGATACGCGCTTTGGCCCCAACAACCGGTGGGGAAACTTCCCGGCGGCCTCCGTCAAGTGGATTGTTTCGGACGAGCCGTTTCTCTCCGAAGCCTCCGACTGGCTGAGCGAACTGGGAATCCGGGCCGGGTATGGCATCACAGGAAACACACCGGGAAAAAACTACCTTTATTTTAGCCGCTACGATGACAACTGGAACGGCGAAACAAACAATTACCTCGACATGCCGAGCGTCAAGCCGGCTTCGATTAAGCTTGCCAACCTGAAATGGGAAAGCGTCGATTCCCGCAACCTGGGATTCGACCTGCACCTCTTCAACTTCAAATACAACGTCGATTTCAACCTCTATACGCGCCGGACAAAAGACCTGCTCTTTGAAAGCCAGGTGATACCCGGAAGCTTCGGCTTCTCAAACCTCGCCTATATCAACGCAGGAACGATGGACAACGCCGGCTGGGAAATCTACCTCTCAACCACCCAAATGATTCATATCCATGATTTCACCTTCGACTTCAATCTGAACTTTTCCAACAACCGGAACGAAATTGTCGAACTCTCTCCCGCGGTACTGAACTCCTTCAACAAGGATTTCAACTACCAGAACGGCTCTTACCTCTCGCGCATACAGGAAGGGAATCCTTTAGGCTCCATTTACGGGTTTCGATACAGGGGCGTTTACCAGTACGACAAATACGAAGACGCCGTCCGGAACGGCGGTACCAGCCCTCACGCTGCCGATGCCGCAGGAAACACCGTGCTGGACGGAAACGGAAAGCCGGTACCCGTCTATTTTGCATACGGAACGACTTCTTCTTACATGTTCCGGGGGGGAGACGCAATTTATGAAGATGTCAATCACGACGGATCGATCGACGAACTGGACATGGTGTACCTGGGAAGCAGCAACCCCAAATTCAACGGGGGATTCGGAACAACCATCCGTTTCAAAAACTTTTCAATGGTAACGATGTTCAATTTCCGATACGGAAACAAAATACTGAACCGGGCACGAATGAACGCCGAAAACATGTATTCCAACGACAACCAGTCTATTGCCGTAAACTGGCGATGGCGTAACGACGGCGATGACCGCCAAATCCCCCGCGCCCTTTACGACTACGGCTACAACTGGCTGGGAAGCGACCGATTCGTGGAAGACGGCTCTTTTCTCCGCCTGAAATACGTGCTGTTCTCTTACGACTTTGACAGGAAAGTAATCCAGCCGCTGCATCTGAACCAGCTCAGCCTGTACTTAACCCTGAATAACTTGTGGACGTGGACAAAATACACGGGCGTTGACCCCGAAATTTCCCCGCAAATGAATCCGGCATACGGAATTATCGGGGTCAGTGAAGACAGCAACAAAACCCCGCGGGCGCAGTACTTTACACTGGGCGTTACGGTGGGATTCTAAGTCCCCTGCCTGACGGCAGGGCGTCGCCTCCCCCTGCCCCCTCCCCATAGGGGAGGGGAGGCAACGCCCCCCCGAACTGAGAAGCAGTTCAATCATTTGAAGTAAATTAAACAGTAAGATAAACAATGAAAAAGAAAAAAACAGCATTAATAACTGCAATTACAGGGCTTCTCCTTATGGGCGGATGGACTTCCTGCAACGACTGGCTGGATTTGCATCCACAGTCCGAAACGATACAGGAAGACTTCTGGCAGGATGAAAGCGACGTGGAAAGCATGGTAGCCGCCTGTTACCGCTCAATGAACGAAACCGGGTTTATGGAACGGCTGCTGGTCTGGGGCGAAGTCCGCTCCGACAACATCCTGAAAGGTGGCAGCCAGAATACCGATATTGACCGTATCCTGGAGTTAACCCTCAACGCGACTAACGGCTATACGTCGTGGAGCGAAGTGTACCGGACCATCAACTACTGCAATACCGTGATCCGTTACGCGCCGGAAGTGCGGGAACGGGATCCGAACTTTACGGAAGGCCAGCTCCGGGCATATATCGCCGAAGCAAAAGGCATCCGGGCGCTGTGCTATTTCACGCTGGTGCGTACCTTCCGCGACATTCCCTTTCACACGGAGCCGGTTGTTGACGATTCCCAGCCGTTTGAGAAGGCACAGTCCGACCCGGATGAAATCATCCGCTACCTTATTGACGACCTGAAAGGAATTGAACCCGCCGCCACGCTCGAATGGGTAAACCGCAGCTACGACAAAGGACGCATCACAAGGAAAGCTATCCAGGCGCTGATTGCTGACATGGCGCTCTGGCTGGGCGATTATCAAACATGCATCGATTACTGCGACAGAGCGCTTGACGAAAATCCCCTCCTGAGCCTGGCGCTCCAGCAGAACTTTGTCTTAAGCGTTTTCGTAAACGGACTTTCCAGGGAAAGCCTCTTTGAACTCCGCTTTCCGGCTTCCATGCCCAACTATGCCGTGGTGGAAATGTACGGGCAATACACGCTGCGGTCGGGAACGAACGTTTACAAGGTCTCTTCTTTTGATTTCAGCAAAACCGGGCTGTTCGCTGCGACCGACTGGCGAAACCGGGACTTTCTTGTCCCCAACGAAAGTGACGGCCTGTTCAGCATCGTGAAATATGCCGGCTACCGTCACCGGATCAATGCCGGCGGCGCGGTCAGCCGGAGCGACTACACGTTTTTCAATTCAGCCGCCCTGTGGATCTTCTACCGGCTCTCCGACCTTTACCTGATGAAGGCCGAAGCGCTGGTGGAACAGGGCGGAATGGAAAACCTGGAAGCGGCTTTCGAACTCGTCCGGAAAACGTATGAGCGGGCAAACCCGGACAGCGAGGAAGGCAGCTTCGCCTTTGCTTCGTACAACTCCCGGGAAGCAATGCGCGAACTGGTTTTGGATGAACGGCAGCGCGAGTTCCTTTTTGAAGGAAAAAGATATTTCGACCTGCTCCGCCGGATAAAAAGAGAAGGAACGCCGGGAAACGTCGTCTCCAAATACCTGATGCGGAAGTATGAAGCCCAGGGACTGGAAGCGGCTACGATTCGCAGCAAAATCAATGATAAAGATGCGCTGTATATGCCGATCAACGAAACAGAGCTGAAAACGAATACCCTGCTCGTGCAGAACCCGTTTTATGTGCTGTCGTCAGATATTAGCCGGAAATGACGCCATCTGCCCTGCCGCCCCTCCCCCTGTCATCCCGCGCCCTCTGTCATCCCGCGCTTGACGCGGAATCCCCTGAAAAAAGGACATTGGCTTTCAGGAGATTGCGGTGTCATGCCCGCAATGACAAAAGAAAGTTAACTTAACATTAGTTTTATTTGCTTACAATTATACAGTATGAAAACAAAAGTATCCATGCTACTGCTCATCTCTGCCATCCTTCCGGCCTGCAACGAAGAAGCCATCCGGGACGATGCCTTTTACACTTTTACCGGAGAGACCATAGCCTCATTTTGCGAAAACGGGGAAAACAGTCTCTCTATTTTCGCCCGCTTGATTGAAGAATCAGGCACACGCCCCATCCTGTCCGTATACGGTCACTATACCTGTTTCGCTCCCAGCGACGAAGCGTTCGAGAAGTATTTCGAGAAAGAAGGCATCACCTGCGACGAGCTGTCGGAAGAGGAGAAGAAAAAGATTGTCTATGACCATGTAATCAAGGGAACGGGAACGGTATACCTGTCTGACTTTTTCGAGCAGGGAGCACTGCCCAGGCCAAACATGAACGACCGCGAACTGTCCATCTCCTTTGTTGACGACGGCGACAAGCAGGCTATCTTCGTCAACAACAGTGCGAAGATCACCGTGAAAGACAATGAAGTACACAACGGGGTTGTCCACATCATCAACGGCGTTGTCAAGCCGTCCGCCAATCACCTGCTTCAGACAATGGAAGAGGCCGGCTACTTCAAGCTCTTTTCCG
>JAISOP010000216.1 GCA_031275525.1 Tannerella sp. | reverse complement strand
GGGGGGGGGGGGGATTTTCATATAATTTTGAAAAGAACGTTGCAGGCTCTCAACGCAGACCTGTTTTTGCTGGAAGTCATAAAAGCTGCCGGACGTGTAAGACGTCGGGCAGCTTTTTTTATTGCTGTTCCGCAAACCGCGGATATACAGGAAATTGAATTAACCGGATCACTGTTTTTTTTATTTATTAATCAAGTAAGTATGAAAGTAAAAAGTTTTTTATGTAATGGATGGACTCGGCGCCTGCAAAGTGTAAGGCTGCTGAGTGTATGCCTGCTGCTGGTACCGGCGTTTGGCGCCGTGCAGGCCGGCGGCGGGACGGTATCCGGCGAATCCGTGCTTCAGCAGGGCGGAATCACCGGGTATGTGTATGACGAGACCGGCGAGCCGGTCGCGGGAGCGAACGTGATCGTGAAGGGCGCGGCCCGAACGGGTACGGTGACGGATGTGGACGGGCGGTTTACGCTCCAGGTGGCGCCCGGTACCGAACTGGAAATCTCCTTTGTGGGGTTCCGGACGCTGACGGTGAATGCCGCCGACCGGATGAGGATCACGCTGACGGAAGATACCAGGGCGCTGGACGAGGTGATCGTTATCGGTTACGGTACGGCCAAAAGGAAAGATTTCACGGGGGCGGTGTCTTCCGTCCGGCTTGAAAATTCGCCCGTTGCGCTGGTGCCGAACCTGAACGCGCTGGAAGCGCTCAAGGGGGCTGTGGCCGGACTGGACATCGGCGCGACGAACTCGGCCGGCGGACAGCCGTCCATGCAGCTGCGCGGACAGAAATCCATCTCCGGCTCCAACGATCCGCTGATTGTCGTGGACGGTGTCATCTATATGGGAAGCCTGAACGACATTAATCCGAACGACATTGCCTCGTATGACATCCTCAAGGACGCCACCTCCGCAGCCGCCTACGGCTCGCGGTCGGCCAACGGCGTGATCATCATCACGACGCGGAAGGGAAGGACGGGCAAGCCGGTCGTCACCTTCAACGCTTCGGGCAGCATGGAGGCGTGGCAGAACCGCCCGGAACTGATGAAGGGCGAGCAGTGGATCGAATCCGTGATGGCACGCAACAACAACACCGACCTCTCGTGGCTGAAACCGCAGGAAACGGAACGGATGAACGCCGGAAAGGAAACCGACTGGTTCGACCTGATTACCCGCACGGGATATATTCAGGATTACCAGGTGGCCGTTTCGGGCGCGGGTGAAAAAATGAATTACTACCTGTCCACATCCTACGCCCAAAACCAGGGTGTTGTGGTGGGTGACGACTACGACCGCGTGTCGGTCCTGGCCAAGGTCAGCGCCGACATTACCGGCTGGCTGCAAATCGGGCTGGACGGGGCCTACTCCCGCTCGGACTATTCCGGCGTGGGGGCAGACCTGGAAGCGGCGTATGTGATGTCGCCCTACGGGGTGGTTTACCGCGACGAGGCAAACAAACTGCTGGAAAGGTATCCCTACACGCAGTCGGGCAACAATCCGCTGTGGAGAACGCTGGAAGAAAACCGCACGAATGTGGACCTGCGCAATAATTTCCGCCTCAACGCCTTTGCCGTGGTCAAGGTGCCCTGGATCAGGGGACTGAGCTACCGCTTCAATTATGCGGGCAATATGAGCAAGAACCAGTCGGGCGATTTCGTTTACGAAAAATATTATGTGAGGGAAGGCGAATACAACGATGCGAGCCGTTATTCGCCGGCTGAATACCAGAATCTGCTGAGCCGCGCCAACGGGGCCATCAACAACAATTCTACCGAAAGCTGGCTGACCGACCATATCCTGACGTATGCCGACACGTTCGGCAAGCACAGCCTGGAGGCCACGCTGGTGGCTACCCGCGACTATCAGAAGTACAACATCGAATACATCATGGGCAGCGACTTCTCCGAAAACGGAAATACGAGCCTGGGACTGCGCGGCCTGCACAAGGCAAAGGTCCAGAAAGTGGACCTGTATGTCAACAGCGATGCGAACGGCAAGCAGATCGGCGGTAACGTAAGGACGAACATCGGCTACCTGGCACGCCTGAACTACGGATTTGCCGACCGGTACTACATCACCGGCTCGTACCGCCGCGACGGCGCCTCGGTCTTCGGGGCCGACCGGAAATGGGGTGACTTTGCCGCCGCCGGCCTGGCGTGGAAAGTGACCGAAGAAGCGTTCATGAAACCGGCGGAATTTCTGAACAGCCTGAAACTGAAACTCTCCTACGGGCGTAACGGCAACCAGGGCCTGGGACCCTACGGCACGCTTTCGACCATCAACAACGGCTCGACCGGCGGCATTCGCTACGAATTTGGCGACAGCAACATCCTCTACGGCATCACCGCCGGTGCGCTGGGCAATGCCTCGCTGGGATGGGAAACAACCTCGTCGTGGAACGCAGGCTTCGAATCGGCATGGCTCGCCAGCCGGATCTTCTTCGACGCGGATTTCTATGTCTCACGCACCACCGACCAGATTTTCGACCGCAATATCCCGGTGATGACCGGCTTTGAGCAGATGAAATCGTCGATGGGCGAAATCGGCAATACGGGCGTTGAACTGACGCTCCGCACGGTCAACATCGAGAACCGCGACCTGACGTGGACAACGGGACTTACCTTCTGGCTGAACCGCAACAAACTGATTCATCTCTACGGCGACGACATCGACGGCGACGGCCGGGAAGACGACGACGTCGGCAACAGCCGCTTTATCGGCAAGTCGCTCGGCGCCATCTACGGATGGGTGCAGGACGGCATCGTCCAGGAAGACGATACGGAATATATCCAGGCCAACGGCGTCGTTGCCGGCGTACCCAAATACAAGGACCTGGACGGCAACGGGACCATCGGCTCGGAAGACCGCGAAATCCTGGGATACGACAGGCCGAACTTCAAGCTGAACATGAGCAACACGGTCTCCTACAGAAACTGGGACCTGTATGCCATGCTGACCGGCACGTTCGGCGGCGGCGGCTATTACCTGAAAAACAATGCGAACGCCTACATGACGAGCGGATCGGGACTGTTTAACAGCAACAGCGTTTACATCCCCTGGTGGACGCCCGAAAACAGGAGCAACGTCTATACGTCGGCCACGTTCGCCGGCGACGGACGTTTTCAGGGACTGCAGTGCCGCTCCTTCGTCCGCCTGCAGGACGTCACCCTCTCCTACACCTTCCGCGAACCCTGGGTAAGGGCGCTGAACATCCAGAACCTGAAAGTGTTCCTGTCGGGGAAGAACCTCTTTACCGTCACCCGGTGGGAAGGCGGAGACCCGGAAGTGGGGAATGGCGTACGCGCCGGCGACTATCCCGTGATGACGACTTTCACGCTGGGCGCAAACATTAGTTTCTAACATTCACATACTACAAACGATGGAAAAAATAAAAGGATTATACAGGAGCATCGTTCTGCCGGCCATACTGCTGCTGGCGTGGACAGGATGCAACGACGGCGCGTTCCTGGAAGAAAAGCCGGAAACGTTTTATACGGTAGACAATGCCTTCTCGAGTTCGGAGCAGGTCGACCAGGTGCTGGTTTCCTGCTACTCGCAGGTACGCAGCATATTTTGCATTGCCAATGAGGAATCTTACTTCTGGAATTTCAAGGGCAACGGCACGGACATGTATGATGTGCCGTTCTTTCGCCGTGCCGGACGTTTCAACGACTACAGCGTCCTCAATTCGACGACGGGCGACTTCCGCGAAATCTATTCGCAGTGGTACCGGATGATTGCCAGGGCGAATCTGGCGCTGTATGCCGCCGAGCTGCCGGCAATCACCTGGGCGTCGCCTGCCGACAAGGCGTATGTCGTGGCGCAGGCGCGTTTCTTCCGCGCCTTTTGCTACCGCAACCTGGGCGAGCTGTACGGCGGCGTGCCGGTCGTGACGGAAATCACCACCTCGCCGCGCTATGACTTCGAGCGGGCCAGCCGCCTGGAGACGTATCAGTTTGCGATCGACGAACTGGAGGAAATCCTCAACGACCTGCCCGAAACAACGGCCAAGCCGGGCCGGCTGGTACGCGGCGCCGCACAGCACAACCTGGCGCAGCTCTATATCGACAAGGGCGTGACCCTCGCCGAAGAGGGCCGCGGGGGCGAATCGGCCGCCGCCTGGGACCGGGCGATTGCCTTTGCCGGACAGCTTGTCGACGGCGGGACATACAGCCTGATGACCGAGCGTTTCGGCTCGCGCATGAACGATTTCCCCGACTTCTATCACACCAGTGTCGTGGCCGAGCAGACGCCCGACCGCCTCTATTCGGCGGCAGGGTATCCGACGGAGGGCAATGTCTACTGGGACCTCTTCCAGGAAGGCAATCAGGATTACCAGAACGGGAACCGCGAGGCGATCTGGTGTGCGCAGACCGACTATACGGCCTACCGGACGGAAGACGGGAATGCCAAGCTGCCGTATACCCGCCTGTTCAGCCCCGTATTTCGCGACGTGGTATCCACCCACGCCGGAGGAACGCTGGAGGACGTGGGCGGACGCGGCATCTCGTGTGTCATGCCGACGTTCTACACCCGCGACATCGTTTACGAAGGCAAGTGGGCCGACGACCTGCGCAACTCCGAAGCCGTGCTCCGCAGGGTATTTCTCGGCAACAACCCTTCCTCCGAATATTACGGCAAGGCGATCCCCTGGAGCGTGCTTTACCGGGACGGGGAAGGCCAGGATGCCGTGGACGTAGGCCGGTCGACCGTCTATCCCGTTTCCTGCAAGATCGCGACGGATAAATATACCGGCCTGGCCGACGGCGAAAACCGCAGCAACCTCTTCCGCGACGAATACCTGATCCGTCTGCCGGAAACGATCCTGCTGCGTGCCGAAGCCAAATGGCGCAAGGGCGACAGCGCCGGCGCGGCTGCCGACATCAACCTGCTGCGCAAACGCGCCCGGTGCGGATATGAGGTGCAGGCCGCGGACGTCAGCCTCGACCTGATTCTCGACGAACGCGCCCGCGAACTCGTCTACGAGGAAACGCGCTGGAACACCCTGCTCCGCATGGGCGGAACGGTGGCCGCAGACCGGATCAGGAAGTATGCCCACTGGGACGACCCGCGGGCGACGCTGACACGGAATATCAACCTCTGGCCGATCCCGCAGACCGTGATCGACACGAACAAGGACATTCCGATGGCCCAGAATCCCGGATGGTGAAAGTGATACATGAATGAAGTTATACCGGAAATCCCTGCAACCGCATGGGGTTTCCGGTATTTTTTTATCCTCCGGCAAGGATTCAAGGATTCTTTCACCACAAAGGCACAAAGAAACACAAAGGTGATACAAAGCCCTTTGTGTCCCTTGTGCCTTTGTGGTGAAAAATCGGGAAGTAAAGGGAAATTCTAACCTATGCGTTAGTGCTGTCCTAACCTATGCGTTAGTGTTGTCCTAACGCATGCGTTAGTGTTGTCCTAACCTATGCGTTAGTGTTGCCCTGACGCCGTGCGCCAAAAAAAGGGGCTGCCCCCGCGGAGACAGCCCCTTTGAGTGTTCCGGCAGACGGAAACACGGTACGGACGGAGCGGACGGTCTACCAGCCCGGGTTCTGCGTCAGATTCGGATTGGCGTCTCTGGCGTTCTGCGGGATGGGGAAGAGGTACATTTTGTCGTCCCAGAAGCGGTCTTCCATGAACTTGTGATCCATGTTTTCGCTGATGGCTTTCATCCGTGCGCCGTAAGCCTTGCCGGGTTTCACCTGCCCGGCGATGCGCCAGCGGATGATGTCGAAGTAGCGCAACCCTTCAAAGGCCGTTTCTATCCGGCGCTCGTGGCGCAAGGCGCGGCGCAGCTCGTCCTGGGCGCCTGCGGGGATGGAGGGCATCCCGGCCCGGGCGCGGATTTGGTTGATCAGCCGGGCGGCTTCACCCAGGTTTTGACCGGTTTCGATCAGGGCTTCCGCTTTCATGAGCAGCAGGTCGCCGTAACGCAGGATGGTCATGTTCTTCTCGGCCCGGTCGCGGTCGATGTTTTCGCCCCGCAGGTCGATCCATTTGGCCAGCAGGTAGCCCGTCGTGTGTGTGGCCGACTGGGTGTAGTCCCTGCTGGCGGGATCGTCCACGCCGTAGACCGACTTCACCACGCCGTCCACCTTCCATTCCCAGAAAGGATACTGGATGGAGACGGCCAGGCGCGGGTCGCGGAATTCGTATTCACCCCGCCGGGTGTCCGTTTCCACCTCTTTCCGCTTTTGAACATATTCGCAGCCCAGCGCCTCGCAGTCGTGCCAGGGGTGCCCGGCGATGCATTCGTATTCATCCACAAAGTCCTGCAGGGGAAGCACGCGCGTCCAGCCCGTGTAAACCGAGGACGAGGGCGACAGCATCTTGTTCACTTCATGCACATAGAGCGGTGCGGCATACTGCCGCTCGAAAATAATCTCTTTCGTCTGGCCGTCGGTCTGGGGGCGAAACAGGTTTTCGTAATCGCCGAACAGTTCGTATTTACCGGTGTTGATGACGGCGTCGGCATGTTGCAGCGCCTGCTCGTAGTTCGCCTCATAGAGGTTCACGCGGCAGAGAAAGGCGTTGATCACATCCCGGTTGACGCGCCCCGATTCCGTCACGGGGACGGCCTCGATGTCGGCCAGCGACTCTTCCAGTTCCCGGAGCACGAAGGCCAGGACCTCGGCCCTGGGCTGGCGGGAGGTTTCCCTGGATTCGGCCACGGTCAGCGTCCGGGTGATGAGCGGGATGTCGCCGAAGTAAAACAGCATGTGGTAATAGTTGAATGCCCGGATGAAG
>JAISOP010000204.1 GCA_031275525.1 Tannerella sp. | reverse complement strand
GCCGCCAATAGCCGGGACATGAAATTCTACCTCATGTGGGCCAATCACGACGTCAACCAGACGTGGGACAAACGACTGGCCGGACAGCCCAACCACGCCCTCATCTGGAAGGGGGGCGTTGACCGCAGGGAGTTTGAAATCCTCTGCCGGAGGGTGATCGAAAAATATTTCCATCAGCCGAACTATTACACCGTTGACGGCAAACCGAGTTTCATGATCTACGAATTGCAAACCTTTATCGACGGACTCGGCGGTTTACAGGAAGCGAAAGAGGCGCTCGACTGGTTTCGCGCGGAGGTGAAAAAGGCCGGTTTCAAGGGGCTGGACCTGCAACTCACCCTGCGTGCCAATATGCAGGAAAACCTCACCGGCCTGGCGGGCGACTCTGTGGGTACGCAGTCGGAGGTAATCAAAGCCTTGCAGTTCGACGGCGCCACGCACTACCAGTATGTTCATTTCCTCCACATCGACCGCGACTATACGGAGATACAGGCCGACGCCGTCAAAACATGGACGGACCTGGGCCGCGACCTGTCGATCCCCTATTATCCGCACGTATCCGTCGGCTGGGACAATAATCCCCGTTTCGAGATGCCGCACGGCGGCGTGGTCAAAAACAATACGCCCGAAAATTTCGAGAAAGCCCTTCGCGACGCAAAGGCCTACGTCGATGCCCACCCCGCACAGGCCCCGCTCATCACCCTCAACAGTTGGAACGAATGGACGGAAACAAGCTATCTCGAACCCTGTACCCTGTTCGGCTACGGTTATCTGGAGGCCGTCAGGAGAGTATTCAAAGATTCAATAATTCAATAATTCAAAGATTCAAAGACGGTCTGTTCCGCCGAATCGCCCCCCTCCCCTTGTGGGGAGGGGCCGGGGGAGGGGTAAAAATCATTTAAATTCGGAAAGCAATGAAAAGTATATTCGCTATCAGTATAGCGGTTTTGCTGTTTTCGTGTAAGGCGAACAGCGACCGGCAGCCACAGCAGGATGAAATCACTGTGGTAAGTTATTATTTTCCAAACTACCATTCCGGCGACCCTCGCAACGACCTGAGAAAAGGCGAGGGATGGACGGAATGGGAATTGATCAAGGCTGCCCGTCCCCGTTTCGAGGGACACCGGCAGCCCAAAACGCCGGCCTGGGGATATACCGACGAAAAAGACCCTGCCGTGATGGCGCAAAAGATTGATGCCGCAGCCGACCACGGGATTGACGTGTTCCTCTTCGACTGGTACATGTATGAAGACGGGCCTTTCCTGAACCGCTGTATCGACGACGGCTTCCTGAAAGCCCCAAACACCGGGCGCCTCCGGTTCGCCCTCATGTGGGCCAACCACGACTGGACGGAGCTTTTCCCCTACAAACGGGGAACGCCCAGGGAGGTCATCTATCCCGCCAAAGTCTCGCCCGAACGCTATGACGAGATTTGCGACAGGCTGATCGCGGACTATTTCACCCGTCCGAACTATTGGACGATCGACGGCAAACCCTATTTCTCCATCTATGATGTGCAGAAGTTTGTGGAGAACTTCGGCTCAACGGAAGCCACGCGCGAGGCGATGAACCGCTTGCGTCAAAAGGCCGTCGCCGCAGGATTGAAGGGGGTACACTGGAACCTGGTTGCATGGGGACGTCCCGTCTTGCCGGTAGAACATCCGCCCGCCAACACAGCTGAGCTTATCCGGCTACTGGGCTTTGATTCCGCCACTTCCTACGTATGGGTCCATCACGCGTCGCTGGACGAGACGCAAACGGACTATAACCGGGTGCGTGACGCCTATTTCGCGCATTGGGAGCGGGTGAAGACCGACTACGGCGTGCCTTATTACCCGAACGTCACCATGGGATGGGACCCAAGTCCGCGCTGCCACCCGGACGACGAGTGGGGAAACTGGGGATATCCCTTCACCAACACCATCGCTAACAACACGCCCGAAAACTTCAAAACCGCGCTTCAAATGACGAAAGACCGTCTGCTGGCCGACCCCAACGGCCCGCGTATCCTGAACATCAACTGCTGGAACGAATGGACGGAAGGCAGTTACCTGGAACCGGATACGGAGTTTAAATACGGGTTTTTGGAAGCAGTGAAAAGGGTTCTCAGATGAGAATTGAGAATGGAGAATGGAGAATTGAGAATGAAAGAATTGAAGTGTCTTGAATTTCCTTTTTGCACTGCGATGGAACGCTTCCGGGCAGCCCTCCGGGATTTTAAACCAACTGAATCAAGTTGAGGTTGTCTCAAAAGCCTCTTGGCGTGGCGTCTGTCTTTGCGGGTCCGGTCTCTATTGAACCTCTCCCCCGACCCCTCTCCACACGGAGAGGGGGGGCGGAGCGTCGGTCACATCTGTTATCCGAATGTCATTCCAATGATTGCAACCGCAAGGGTTGCCCCTACGTCGTTGGCCGTACAGGTTGGGACGTGCTGTAGGGGCGTATCGCATACGCCCTCATTGTCCAATAAGAGGCTTTTGACACACCCTCTTGAAGGATCCTTTACCGGCCCACAATGACAAGCCGTTTCGTTTTGGTGGCTTCGGCCGACGAGCCGGTGCGGATGGCGGCCCGATAGAAGTAGATGCCCGGGGCGAGCCGCGTACAGCTGCCGTTGGTCAGGTTCCATGTCACGGTGTAGGCCTTGAACAGGTCGGAGGCGCCGCTTTCTTCGTGTTGCCACTGGAGGCGTCCGGCCATGTCATAGACCTGAATGGCGACGGTGAGTTGCGACTCCGGACGGTTGTGATACAGCAGGAAGGTGAGGCTCTCGCGGGCGGGCACGGGGCCGGCCGTCAGTTCGACGATAGAGGGCTTGAGGTCGTTGACGACCTCGAAGGTAAAGGTTCGCGTGGTGGAGTGATTCAGTACGTCCCAGACCTTAAATTCCGCTGTGTGCCGGCCGGCGGTCAGGGTCGGTACCTGGAAACGGACGATGCTTTCTCCTTCGCCGTTGGCGATCGCATCCACGTATGTATTCAGATTGTAGTTCATGGACGGGTCGCTGTCGAGGGTCAGCGTCACGTCGTGCCCAACGCTGCTTCCGCCGATGTTGACCCCGCTTTGATCCCAGAGTACGGCCACGAAGAAGGGCGTTTGATTCACCCTGCCGCCCTCTGTGAACGTGCTGTCGTTGAGGTACAGTGCACGTATCTCGGGTCCTTCCGTGTCGCCTTCCGTATTGACGGCCGTTCCGCCGACTAAGTATTGCTTGAAGACGCCTTGCGCTTCCGTGTTCGTCGTTTCGTCCAGGGCATACAGGCTCATTTTCCCCGCGCGTCCGGAATAGGAAATGTCTTGGGGGACGATGAAAGAGAAGGAAAACTCGCCGTTGAGGACCAGGTCGTTGACCTTTTGCAGCGTGTTCGGATAGTCGGTGTATTCAAAGGGCGTGCCGGTACGGTTGTTGTCCAGCGTGGTAATCGTCTGTTCGCTGTCCATCAGGGTGACGGCCAGCGAGCCGTTGAAGGTCGTCGCCTTCCGGTCGTCCGGGTCATAGACTTCGCCTTTGACCGTGATCCGCTCCATGGCCTTGAAGGTGACCGTGTCGTCCGAAAGCGCCTGCCCGTTGATTTCCGTCAGCCGGATGTGGTAATCCGGATAGGTCAGCGTCAGCGCCGGGTCGCCGATCAGGATGAAACGCGCCCGGTCTGCGTTTTTATAGTTCTGCTTGGTTGCCCGCGCCACTTCGCCCAGCGTCATCCGGCGACCGTTCGAGCGGTCGAACAGGTGCCGGTTCAATTCCCGGTTAATCTCGAAATTGGTAGTAGTATAAGCCACCCGCGTGGTGGTGAAAAGGGCGATGCCGCCGCTTTTGGCATTGAGGAACACGTTTTCGCCGGCCGAGGTAGCGAAGGCGTCGAAGGGGGCAAAGTCACACGTGGCCGTGATCCACAGCGGCAGGTGGGAATAGGTGGCCTGCCGGATGAGCCGGTCTGTGACAACGTGTTCGTCGCTCCAGGAATTGTCGTTGCCGTGGCCGGTATAGTTGATCAGCAGGACGCCTTCCTTCAACTCTTTGGCGATCGCGGTCTCTACGTCGGGATAGCCGGCCATCCCGCCCGTATTCGATTTCCGGTAGGCGTCGAAGAAGATTTTGTTCGACAGGAATTCGGGATGCGACGCTTCCAGGCTTTGCGTCAGCTGGTAGGACTGCGACATGTGAATGGTGGAATATCCATCGGCATTGCTTCCATCGTCGGCCACGAAGCAGAGGTTGTTTTTCCAGCTTCCGGCATCCTTGTTTTCCATGTATGCAATGACCTTGTCCACCGCGGCTTTGGCCTCTTCGGAGGTGCGCACCGGGAAACGTCCGACGCCCAACAGGATATCGGCCGTATGAAGCGTGGCTCCCTGGTCATCGGCCAGGAGTGCGAAATAGTCTTCGACCACCAGCGAAGAGGCATTCAGGGAATTGCGGGTCTGGTAGGTGGGGATGAAGTTGTCCATGCCGACCGTTTTCCACTGGGCGGTCAGTTGCCGGTTGTCGAACGCTCCGTCGCCGAACAGCAGCAGGAAGCGCGGTGCATCGGCTTCGGAGGCGCTCCGGTCGTAAAACATTTTCATCATCCGGCGGATGGCGGTAGCGTCGGGCGTACCGCTCGAAAATTCGTTATACACCTGTTCCGGCGTCACCGTGACGACACTGATGCCGGTATGTGTCCGGTGATATTCGGCCAGCCGCCCGGCCTCGGCAAGGAAGGCCGGCGGCGCCACAATCACCATATCGGTCTGCGGCAGGGCATGGAGGTTTTGGGCGGCCACTGCGCCTACCGTTTCGGGCACGGGGAAGGAGGCGGCGGGATCGACCAGCGCAAATTCGCGCAACGACGGGTCTGCCGGTATCGCGAAGGAAAGTTCGCTGCCGTTCGGCGTCGTTTCCATCTGCGCCGTCCGGAGGCCGTCCGTCACGTCGAACACGATCATGCCGTCCGTTGCGTCCCGGATCGTGAACCGCGACGCAACGCCGCGGGCGGCTAAGCTCCGGAAAAACGTGCACGCCTCGCCATACGGTTTCAGTTGCCGTTTCATTTGCAGCCGGAGGTAATCCAGGCGCACGTTGGTATGACCGGCCACGCTGTAGTTTACCGTCACTTTCGTCGTCTCCTTCTTTTCGCCCGTCCACGCAGCCGCGCGAAACAGCGCAACGCCCTTCGTATAGGTGTATATCTCGGAATCCACGCCTTCTTGCCGGATGGTTCCGTCATTGAACAGTAAGTGGTCATCGACACTCAGCGACACCGTCCCGGAGGTCCCCATGCCGCTGCCTCTCGAAATAAAGCGGATGGTCACCAGTCCCTCGTCGGCTGCAATGCCGGGCGTGGGGAAGGTGAAAGACTGCGTCGTAAGGCTTTCAAAACTTTCGCCGAACAGTTCCCTGCCCGAGTTGTTGACGGACACTTCCTCCTTTTCATGCACCAGGTAGTCGTCGAAGGTGGTGACCTGCAACGCGGCGTGGTCACCGGCGGAGGGCGTGGTCTCCATGTCGTTCACGGGCGTGGCGTCCGTCACGAAATAGTATCCGTACATGGAGTAGGGATGGTTGTCATGGAAGAACTGATCGCTTCCCCGGGTGGCGTTCGGGTCGATGCCGTAGGCCCATCGGACGGGGCCTTTGCCGTAGAACAGGAGGTAGTCGGCGCCGCGATAGACGGGGATGGCGGGCAGGTCGTCGATGTAGGGTTGGGAAAAGTCTTCCTCCAGCATCCAGCCGCCGTAGCCGTGTACGGACACTTTCGCCGGGTCGGTAAAACCCATCTTTTTCAGGTCGGCGTGAGAGAGTTTGTAAACGGCGGTCTTGTCCACGCGGATTTTGACCCACTTCCCTTCCGCAAGCACGGAACGGGTCGCATAGAGGCTTCCGTCCGCCCGGATGGCGCCCGCCCAAAACAAACCGGCCAGCAACGCCCATCCTATCCGTATCATTATCGTACTTTTCTGCATTCTTGTTCCATCCATCATTTAACGCACATAGAAATCGAGTAACTTGTTATCGCCGAGGTATCCCTGCAACCGGTCGCCAACGTGTACCGCCCCGACGCCGGCGGGTGTGCCGGTGTAAATCAGGTCGCCCATGCGTAGCGTGAAAAAACGGCTTACGTAGGAGAGGATTTCATCTGCGGAGAAAATCATATCGCACGTGTTACCCGCCTGCACCGTCTGTCCGTTCACGTCCAGGTGAAACGCCAGGCGGCGGATGTCACCCACATTCGCAAGCGGCAGGAACTTCCCCACCACCGCCGCGCCGTCAAACGCCTTACTGATTTCCCAGGGCAGTCCCCGGCGTCTCAGTTGCGCCTGGAGGTCGCGTGCCGTAAAATCAATCCCTACCGTCACCTCCTCGTAATAGCGGTGTGCAAACGGTTCGGCAATATGCTTACCCAGCCGGCTGATTTTAATCACAAGCTCCGTCTCGTAGTGTACCTCGGACGAGAAATCGGGAATAAAAAACGGCTTCCCGTCCTTCAACGCCGCATCGCCTTTCATAAAAATCACCGGTTCCTGGTGTTCAAACGTGTGATGCAACTCTTTATTGTGAGCGGCATAATTCATCCCTACTGCAAATATCTTCATCTCTCCCTGTCGGTTAGTCCGCCGGTGGGGAGAGGTTCCTCCTCCGCCGCCGGAGCGTCTTTGAGAACAAATGTACTCAAAATATCCGACGAAAACCTCTAAGATTCAATAAAACGAGCCTTTTGAGGGAAGGCCGTGAAGAATTGAGAATGGAGAATGGAGAATGGAGAATGAATGGGTGGTTCCTCGATTTTTGTGCTTCTACTGCACGCGGCATGGATTTGTGCATGAGGCGACCCTCAACACCCGTTGAGCACACTCCTCAACGCCCGGTGAGGACACCCGTCAAGTTGAGTACAAACACAAAACCGGACAGCGAAAGATATATAAATGATTCGGGGCCATGCACAAAACCATGCCGCGTGCAGTATAACTTGAGCAGCGTGTTCCCCGAGAAGGGGATTTAAATGATTGAATATTCCTGCCTTTGGCGGCCTGGGAACTATTTGTGTGAGGCGAGTATTTTGAGGACGGCAGCTATCAGGCGGTCGATTTCCTCGAACGTGTTATAGAAGGCAAACGAGGGCCGGATGGTGGCTTCCACCCCCAGGCGACGCAGGGCCGGTTGGGCGCAGTGGTGGCCGGCACGCAGGGCGATGCCTTCCCGGTCGAGCAGTTGTCCGACTTGGGGCGTAGGGAGACCCTCGAGGATGAAAGAAACCACGCTGATGCGCTCGCGCGGGTCACCAATCAACCGTAAGCCTTTGATCTCCGCAAGCCGGGCGCGGGCATATTCGGTCAGTTCGTGTTCGTATTTCTCAATATTGGGCAGGCCGATGCGCTGCACATAGTCCAGCGCAGCGCCCAGCCCGACGGCGCCGGCCACGTTCGGCGTGCCGGCTTCGTAGCGCGCGGGTGGCACATTGAACTGCGTCTCTTCCGGGCGTACGTCCCGAATCATATTGCCTCCACCCTGCCACGGGGGAAGGATGTCCAGCAGTTCTTTCCTGCCGTACAGGACGCCGATCCCGTTCGGGGCATAGATTTTATGCCCCGAGAAGGCAAAGAAATCGCAGTCGAGGTCTTGCACATCCACCGGCGTATGTGCGATGGCCTGCGCTCCGTCGATCACCGTTCGTGCGTTGTAGCGTTTGGCCATCTCGATCATGGTTTTGGCGGGCGCGACGGCGCCGAACGTGTTGTTCACCTGCCCGAAGGAAACGACCTTGGTGCGGGGGCCGAGCAGGCGTTCGTAGGCGTCGAGCAGGATGTTGCCCCGGTCGTCGATGGGGATCGCCAGCAGCCGGGCGTTCTTTTCTTTGGCCAGCAGTTGCCAGGGGACGATATTGGCATGGTGGTCGAGCGTGGAGATGATGATTTCATCGCCTTCTTGTATGTATTTACGCCCGTAGGTCTGGACAACCAGGTTGATGGCCTCGGTCGTTCCGCGCACAAAGACCATCTCTTCCGGCGAGGAGGCATGGATGTAACGCTGCACTTTTTCGCGTGCCTGTTCATAGGCTTCCGTCGAACGGCCGGCCAACGCATGGGCGCCCCGGTGGATGTTCGAGTTGTCGGTGGCGTAGAAACGGGCTACCTGGTCGATGACGGCCTGCGGCTTCTGGGTGGTGGCGGCGTTGTCGAACCATACCAGCGGCCGGCCGTTCACGTGCTGGTGAAGGATGGGGAAATCGCGGCGGATTAGTTCGGGGTTGAAGGCGCCCGGCGTGGTGACCGAGTCGTCGAAATGCAGTCGCCGGAGTTCTTCCGAATACGGGATATTGCCTGTTTGCAGGGAAACAAACGACTGGTAGAGGGTCTCCAGGTGGATGTCGTCGTCCGGCGCCCGGCCCGAAGCCACGCCCGCCTGTTCTCCTTCGGGGAATATTCGTCCGGCGATTTCGCGGAGCATCTCCGTGCCGGTGAGTTCTATCTCCATGGCCCGTTATTTTTCGACCGCGTTACGGTGCTGGTAATTGTGATAGAAGCCGACTTCCACGTTTTCGAGTACAGCGATGGCGTCATCCGTCAGCGAGGCAAGCGAGAAGTATTTGGTCAGCAGGTAGGAGGCGACGCCGAACTTGTCCAGTCCCATGAGCCGCGCCGAGAGGCTGGGCGCTATTTCGCCCGGGATACCGGCCTGGTGTAGTCCGACCACGCCCTGTTCCCTCTCTCCGGTGCGTACCAGGATGATCTCCGTCGTCCCCACGCCGCGGTTGGTCAGGTACTGTCCCTTGATTTCCAGTTTGTCGCTGGGAATAACCGGTACGCCGCGCCAGAGGATCACAGCGGTCCCGAAGACGTTGGTCGTCACCGGGGGCACGCCGCGCCAGGTACATTCCCGCTCGAAGGCGGCAATGGCGCGGGGATGGGCGAGGAAGAAGGAGGGGTTTTTCCATACCAGCGAGAGCAGTTCGTCCAGGTCATCGGGCGTAGGCGCACCATAGCGGGGAGTGATGCGGTAGCCGGGTTCCACGCTGTGCAGCAGGCCGAAATGCCGGTTGTTGATCAATTCCCACTCCTGGCGTTCGCGCACGCTCTCGATGCTCAGGCGCATCTGCTGTTCCAACTGGTTGTAGGGGTTGTTGTAGAGGTCGGACACGCGTGTATGTACACGGACTACCGTTTGGAGGGTATTGAGGGAATACTCGCGCGGGCTTTCCTCGTAGTCGATGTAGGTTTCGGGGATGATATTGTCTTCCTCGTGGCCGGAGACCAGGTCGATATGCTTTTCCCCGTGCGTGTTGACCGTGGCCCGCAGGCGGAGGTGCTCGTCCACGGCTTTCTGGAATTCTTCCCGGAAATTGGGGACTTCCTCGATGATGCTTTCCAGCTCGGAGCCGCTCAGGGTGAAGAATACGCCCGGCGTGACGGCGCGGACGGTGACCGACGAAGGCTTGTCGGAGAGGATGTCGGCCTCGCCGAAATATTCGCCTTCCGAAAGCAGGGCGATGCGCAGGTTTTCGCCGTGCAGCCCCTTGTTATAGACCTCCACCTGCCCGCGTGCGACGATAAAGAACTTCTGCCGGTCCTTGCCTTCCTTAATCAGGTAGCCGCCCAGCGGGACTTCCTCGATCTCGAACTTCTTGGCCAGGCGGTTGACGATGTCCTTGTTGATATGCGAAAAGAGGGGAATCCGCCGGAAGGAACCGGTACTGAAAGCCGGTACGCCCTCGTAGTATTCCACGTCGATACGTTCGGCGCGTTTGAGTTCCACTTTCGTACGGTTGACGCGGTACGTTCCCGAATCAACCTGTACCCAGGGCAGTAACCTGAGTAAGAGCCGCGGGGTGATGGACCCCATCTGCGGCGGGGTTTTGGTCGTAGTGGCCAGCCGGCGTGCGGTCGATGTCGTCACGCTGCGTTGCAAATCATTTTTTTCCATAGGATCGTTTGTTATTCGTTTGTTTGTTTCTTGATGATTACTTTAAAAACAGCATCCCCCACCATCTGGATGTCCACCACCCGGTAGCCCTGTTCCCTGGCTGTGCGGGGGACGTTTTCCAGCGGCTCGCCTTCGCAGAGCAGTACTTCAAGCTCGTCATCCTCTTGGAGTTTGGAAAGCTCGATTTTTATTTTCACAAAAGTCATGGGACAATGGTCCCGCGTGATGTCCAAGTGATAAATTGCCATGGCGTATCAGATAAAAAGGGTTTGTCCGCCGTCGGAGAGTTGCAGGAAAGAAGCAACGCCCAATACGTCTTTTACTTCGGGGATAAAATCCTCTTTCCCCAGCCCGAGGATATGCATTGCCATCTCGCAGGCATAGAAGTTAATCCCCAGCGCCTTGGCCGCCTCTACCAGTTCTTCGAGCGTGGCGACGTTGTTTTTCCGCATCAGCCGGCGGAAAATACGCGGACTGACGCCCCAGAAATTCAGCCGGCTGACGGGAGCCACCTTCAGCCCTCCCATCAAGAAGCCGAAGAGCTTGGTCAGGGCGGTGCCGCCGGTGAAACTCCGTCCCCTCTTCCCTTTGATGGCGTCCAGCCCCCAGAAGGTAAAAAAGAGGTTCACTTCATAGCCGGTGGCGGCTGCGCCGGTAGCCAGCGTAAAAACAGCGGTCAACTTGTCGAAGTCGCCGCTGAAACTGATGATTGATAATTTCTTTGCCATAAGCAGTGTTGTTAATTATTGGGTTGGTTGATTAAACAATACGGTAGAGAGGTAGCGTTCGCCGGTGTCCGGAAAGACGACGACGATGATCTTGCCCTTGTTTTCGGGCCGTTTGGCGATCCGGATGGCGGCGAAGGCGGCCGCACCCGAAGAGATGCCGACCAGCAATCCTTCGGTCAGCGCCAGTTCGCGCCCTGTCTCGATGGCCTCTTCGTTCTGCACCCGGTAGATCTCGTCCACAAAACGGGGGTCATACGTGTCGGGGATAAAGCCGGCGCCGATACCCTGTATCCGGTGGGGGCCGGACTTACCGCCCGAGAGCACGGGCGAATCGGCCGGTTCGACAGCCACCACCTTGACGGCCGGGTTGAGGCGTTTGAACACCTCGCCCACGCCCGAAACGGTTCCTCCCGTGCCCACGCCGGCCACGAAGATGTCCACCCTCCCGTCCGTATCCTTCCAGATTTCCATAGCCGTCGTCCGGCGGTGCACTTCGGGATTGGCCGGGTTCTTGAACTGTTGCAGGATAATGGAATTGGGGATGGAGGCGTGCAACTTCTCTGCATAGCGGACAGCGCCCCCCATTCCTTCGTGTCCCGGCGTCAGTTCCAGCTTCGCACCCAGGGCCTTAAGCAACGTCCTGCGCTCCAGGCTCATGGTATCGGGCATCGTGAGGATGGTCCGGTAGCCTTTTGCGGCAGCCACCAATGCGATGGCAATACCCGTATTCCCGCTCGTCGGTTCGATAATGATGCTCTTGCGGTTCAGCAATCCCTTCCATTCCGCCTCTTCAATCAACGACAGGCCGATGCGGTCTTTCACGCTACGCCCGGGGTTGAAATATTCCAGTTTGGCAAGGATTTGCGCCGCCAAACCCTGCGCCTTTTCCACGCCCGTCAGTTCCAGCAACGGCGTATGACCTATCAGTTCCGTAATATTCTTCGCTATATTCGCCATTATGATTCTTGTTATTACATGTATATTCCCCGCATCGCTATTTATGGAAACAAAGATACTCTGTTTGTGGAGAATGGGCAATACCCCGTGTGTGGTATTTTCACCGCGTGGCCGCAAATCCCGCACACCGCATGAAGCGCAATCCCATTCATTCTCCATGCGAGGGATTTTCATCCCCGGAAGCCATCGAAGAGAGGTTCCTGTTGATTTACAGCGCTATGCCGGGAGTATACCCGATCCTAACTTAGGAGCGGATGCAGTCCTAAGTTAGGGGTGGATGCAGTCCTAAGTTAGGGGTGGATGCAGTCCTAAGTTAGGGGTGGGTGCAGTCCTAAGTTAGGGGTGGGTGCAGTCCTAAGTTAGGAGTGGGTGCTGTCCCGGGTTAGGAGTGGATATGATTCTAAATCAGGAGTGGCCTGTGCACGAGTCCATGCCGCGTGCAGGTTCCAAAACACACGGGCGACAAAGAGGAATCCCGTTAGATAGGGTCATCTGTCCTCCAATGTCGGCCATGTTCCTGTCTGACGGGATTTCTTGTTTAGGGTCGCTGTGTCTGCCGTTACCGGTTGTTTGTTTTTCCTTCCTTGCCGGTCAGTTGTCCCATGAGGGATTGTAGGTAATCAGGCTATTCATTCCCAAACCGATATAAATGGCCCCGTTCAACACATACATGCAGTGAATGTTCCGGTTGTTTGCCGGCAGGCGCGATTTTACACGCCAGAGCTGGGTGGAGGGGTTATATTCAATGATATAGTAGGCTTCGTCAATGACATAGATGTTGCCGTTAAAGGCTACTCCGGCCAAAATACCGTTCGTGATGGCCGGACAGGAAGGTTCCTCCGTCCAGAGGTCCAGGTCGGACGACTTCCATAACTGCTTGTTGCAAACCTCGTCCGTATTTTTCCCCAAACCTGCGTAAATCGTACCTTCGATGTTTACGGCCATTCCGCCGTATTGCGCTGCCGGAAAGTCCGCCTTCCGCGACCAGACATTCGGCGGGAACACCTCAAAGGCCCATACTTCATTCTTGGCCGTGTCTTTCCTCCCTCCCAGGAAACAGGCCTTGTCCATAAACTGAAAGCCCACCCGGGAATAGGCCGAATCCGGACCGGGAGAATGATAGATATACCACATGTTGCTGCTTGTGTTGTAGCGCATGAAGAGATTCTGCGGCTCATAAGCGCTATTGAATCCTCCCAGGAGATATACGTTGGTATCATAGGTGGCGGCTGCCTGCCATTTGAGGGAGTCTTGCGCCAGGAAAGAGTAGGAGGCCAGGGGGCTCCACTTCCACTCGCCGTTCAGGTTATCATAGCTCCACAATTTGTCGCTATATGCGGAACCGAGGTCACCGCCCAGCAAGAAGGCCCTGTCGCCGATGGAGAAGTAGGTCGGCGAACCCTGTATAAGCGGCGCCCCAGGGAATGCCGCCAGTCCGCTGCCGAAGATACGCGGCGTTTCAAGGATTTCTACATTGCCGTAGGAAGTCCCATCCTCGTTGGTCGCAAACATACGGACATAATAAATCGTGCCTCCCTTCCAGCCGGATAGCTCTATCCGGATCTGCTGGGAGGCATCCAGCGGAACGTCTATGCGGTTTCCTCCATTCTCAAGCTCCGGGTCCGAAAGCGTAGCGGAGTAACATATTCCGCTTGAGGTGACGGAAGTCTTCCCCCTGTCAATTAGCTTGCCGCGCAGGATGACGGTGCCGCCGGCGGTTGCTTCCGGCAACAGGGTCTCAATGGTCGGCATCTCGCTTTTCGTGTAAAACTCTTTCTCGGGACTGAATCCCATTCCGAACTCGTTTTTGGCAAAGGAACGTACATAATATTTGGTTTTCGGTTTCAGGTTTTCCAACTGCCCGACGAATTGCAGGTTGGTGTTTGGGCCGGAGGAGGTGGTCACGATACTGTCTGCCCGCAGGATACTTGCCGTATCGAGCATGGGGGATTCGCTCCAGAAGAAACCGCGTGAGATGAACATGGCATCGCCCAGTTCCAGAATCGCCGAGAATACCGTCACGTCGGTGTATCCGGAGTTGACATGGTCGATAATCGACACCGTATCCATCTTCGGCCGTCCGTCCGTAGTGGTGAAGGAATCGATGCTGCCCGTGAAGGAACCAAACGTATTCTTGACATACGCCTGCACGTAATAGCGGCTCAAGGGTCTCAGCCGGGATACGTTACAAATGAAGGAGTCGGCTTCCATCGCACTTGGAACCGAATCCCTGTTTGCCGTCATGTCGGCCGATGAAGACACATAAATGCCCCGCTCGCGGATGCTTCCTTCGCCGGGGGAGCCGATAACGCCGCCGCAAACAGCCGTAGTGGCATGGATGTCATAGGATGCGAATGTCCTGACGGAGCCTAGTCCGCTGTTCGTATCTATTTCTTTCTGTTCACCGTAGGCGATGTTCACTTGATTGATTGCATACGGCCGGACGTAGTATTTCGTATTTCCCAGCAGGTTCTCGATGGTTGCGCTGAACTCGCCCACGCCCGCGCCTACCTGGATGAAATTATCCGTTCCGCGTTCAAGTGTTTCACCGGTACCCCAGCAAAAACCCCGCTCCGTCACTTCATATCCGTTTGCACTCGTCACGGATGCCTTCACGGTGATGGAAGAGGCCGTTTTCGTGGACTCGCCGATACCCGTCAACTCCGGCGCCTTGGCGTTTTTCACGTCCGCGTCCAACGTTACGTTTTCCATACAGCCCGTCAAAACGCCCAGCAACAAGCCGGTTAGCCATCCGATATATTTTGTTCTTTTCATCCTGCTCCTGCTTTAGTTAAAGAAAATACCTATACCTATGTTCGGGTAGATGAATTTCAGATTTAACACGCTACATCCGACTGTCCCATAAAACCTTTTTCCGAGAATAACCATCGCATCTACATCAATGGCCACGCTCTGGTACGAAACATCCTTGTTTACGGCCCGGCCTCTCTCGCCCGGCAAGCCTGTGATCCGGTCAATTTTCTCGTATTCATACGTTTCTTCGTACTGTGCGTATCCGACGCCCGCCGACAGGCAGAGCGCCGGTGCAACTTTGAAAACAGCCCCGGCCGTCCCCATCCATAAGCTTTTTTGTTTTCCGGGCAGGTAGCGATACATCTCGTCCCGGGCGTCGAACACGGGAATACGTTCATTCGTATATTCAATCTTTTCGCCGTCGAGATTCGTATTACTGACGGGGAAAACCATGTTGGTGCGCACCCGTACATACCAGCCTGCCGCGCCGGTACCGCCGATTTGTATGCCGTAAGGCGCAATCGGCGGCAGGGAGGAAAGTCCAACAAAGAATTTC
>JAISOP010000118.1 GCA_031275525.1 Tannerella sp. | reverse complement strand
GTCTGTTTTTCGCATTCCTTCAGCCCGAAAATGATTACATACCCCGGTATGCGCACATTTTCGGGCTTTGTAATGCAAAAAACATTTCCCGTAAATTTGGATGGTTTATTCCTTGACAGCTCCTTATCCGAGCAGCTCTTTATCCATGTCTTCATTGCGAGCGCTGCTTTCCCAGATTTTGGCGATGGAGACAAACTTGTAAAATGCGTCCATGCCTGCAATAACGATTCCTACTTTCCCGTCACGAAAACCGCCTTTCAGGATATAGGATATGAAAAAACGGAAGAAGGGGGCTGTGAATATTTTCCAGACGGGGAATCTCTTGCCGGCTCGCTTCAATACCTCGTCGCTGCTGTACAGGTTGATCTTCCGGAGTTTTTCGGTCATGGAATCGTTGGCCAGGTGAATGATGGCGAGTTCTTTTTTGTGTTTCGGAACATATTCTACCCGTCCCTTGACGGCCGGCAGTGTATGCACATACGGGGGCCACCAGGCGTTCTCTTTCCTGAAAAAACGCAGGATATGATCCGGGTACTCTCCATGCAGGAAATGGCCGAAGGTGTAGTTCTTACGTGTCAGCCAGATACCTTGTAAATCGGTTTCTCCTTTGATCCGGCCATAGAGGTAATGCTGTAATGCTTCCGGGATGATTTCGTCCGAATCGACAACCAAAACCCATTCATTCGAAGCCGATTGAATGGCAAAATTCCTGGCCGGTTCGGGGAGTTCACTCTTTTCATGATAAATAATCCTGCAATTGTATTTTTGTGCAATCTCTTGCGTACGATCCGTGCTGTGCATGTCGCAAATGAGGACCTCATCAAAGTTTTTTACAGATGACAGTACACGGGAGAGAAACTTTTCCGAATTATAGGTGTGGATCACGACTGAAATTTTCCCTTCCCGGGTTTGCGCCGGAACAACGAGCGTTTGCCGGTCGTCCCTGCGAGCCACGGAGCCGTCCGGTCCGGATGGCTTCCTGCTCCGTTCCCCGCAGTCTGCGGGACGGGTGGTGGTTGCTGCCGGCTTTCCCCACATCCGGATGTTGCGGTCTCCAGATGTTGTCTCCGGTGTATAAAAGTATCCTCTGTTCATTATTCTTCGCATTTTTCTTACAAACGGCACAAAGGTATGTATTTTGTGGAAATCATCAACAGGTAGGATAGGGAGAGCCGGGTAAGCCAGGAGGGTCTTGGAGGGGGGGGGATTAAGGGAATAAAAACTTTTTCGCCCTTTTCTGATATTCCTTTTTTTGCAGGAAGCGGTTTTTGTATTTCATCATTAACCGGACGGCCTCTTCCTTAGCGAATGGTTTTTTTCTTGACCGGGCATATTCCGTGCCTATACGTTTATAAATATCATCATTGCCGAAAAGGCGGGCAAAGTTCCGGCAACCTTTTTTCGTGCTGACCGGCATAAACTTCATCCGGTTGGTATCAATTAAAATAAATGTATAGCTACCCTCCGTATCTTCACGGATCAATATGTTGCCCGGGGAATAATCCAGGTGATAGATTCCGGCATCGTGCAAGGATGCACTGTAGCGTGCAAAGGCATCTATCAAGGTTTCGTTCCCCGCAAGAGGCCCGAAATAGTATTCGCGTATTTCCCGCACATGGCGGCACTGCAAACTGATATAGTAACTCAGGGAAAGCAATCCGCCGCCGTCCATTTCCATGTATGCTACAGGCTCGGCCGTGGCAAACCCTTTCCCGGAGATACGCAATGCGTTGTGATACGCTCTGTATGCTTTGGATTTCCTGAAAAAGGAGTAAACAATACGATTGAACAAATGGGGCTTTCCGTATCTTTTTACATTCATTTCGGTACCGTCGTCAAGACGAAAAACTTTGATGACATTTCTTTTGTTGTGTATGACTTCGCCTTCTTTTTCAAAAAAACAGGGCGTCTTCTCTATCCAACCGCGCAAATAATCGTATTGGGGGTTTATCACTACTTTCATAAAGGATTCAAACAATCTTTTATCTTGTCTATTACTTGCTGCGGTGGAATCCCGTTCATACATGCCCAGTCGCCCCGGTAGCAGGGTTTCACCCCGAAGATCGAACACGGACGGCAGGGCAAGGCGGTTTGTATGGCCAGTTCGGGCGGCTGGCGGTATCCGTAGAATCCGGCGTAGGGATGTGTGGCGCCCCAGATGGAAATCACCTTCGTCCCGACTAAGGAGGCAAAGTGCATGTTGGCCGAATCCATACAAAGCAACACATCCAACTGGCTGATCAGGGCCAGTTCCTGGTCCAGCGAATATCGCCCCGCCACGTTGCGGGTATTGCCGTAGTGCGACGCCCACTCGCCGAGCATTCGTTCTTCTTCGCCCTTCGCTCCGAACAGGAAAATGGAAATCCCCTCTTCGCGGGATAACCATTCCACCACTTTTTCCATTTGCTTCAGCGGATAGATTTTCCCGCGATACCGGGCGAAAGGCGCGATACCAACCCAGCGGCCGGTTTTCTCACCCGCAATTTCCCGCAGGATCAACCTGTTTAGGGGATGTTCATCGTACAGCGACACAAACATCTTGTCGAAATAAATGCCGGCCGCATGAAAGACGTCCGCATAGCGCGTCGTCATGTCCGGCAACGGCTGGAGGTCTTTGGGCGGCTTACGGACCAGCCGTCTTTTCTCTTTCCGCATCTTGTTCAGCATAAAGACGGATCGCCCTCTCAGGCGGAACATCCAATCAATGATCCAACTGCGGATCACGCAGTGCAGGTCCAGCACGACATCGTACCTGTAGCGGACAAGCGCCGAAGCAAACCGCAAAAAGCCCCTGAGTGACTTTTCCGAACTCCTTGTATGAATGCCGATGAGTTTCACGTTTTTCGGCCGGTTGATAAAGATGGGGAGCAAAAACGTTTGCGTAAGGACGGTGAACGAATCCGTCGGATTCGCCCTGGCGGCGGAATAGATAACGGGGATGGTCATCGCCACATCCCCGATTGCCGAAAGTCGTATGATAAGAACTTCTGCCATTGACCGTTTTTCTACACGGGGTAAAGATACGTCATTTTCTGTGACCGTACAACACCGGATTCAGAGATGGATCATTATACATTTTCATTTGCCGGTACACCTTCATGTATTTTTTCCCCCGTCCGATGTCTTCCAGCAACTGATCCAGCGCAATGGACAAGTCCTGTTTCTGTTCGAGCAGCACCGACAGTTTCCGTTGACAGGCCTCGCGATGCGTGTCACCGGTATCCGGGCGGTTTACTTCCTGCTGCATGTGATAAATTTTCAGGACGAGAATCGAGAGCCGGTCCACCGCCCACGCCGGACTTTCCGTATTGATGGTAGCATCCGGACGGACGGGCGTTGCCTTGTAGGTTTCCAGAAAATAACCGTCAATCTGCTCCACCAGATCCGTGCGTTCCTGATTCGACCGGTCGATGCGGCGCTTGAGCGCAACAACGTTTTCCGGTTTGATTTGCGGGTCGCGAATCAGGTCTTCCAGGTGCCACTGCACCGCGTCAATCCAGTTCTTCAGATAGAGTTGCGACTCAATCGTTCCCGCCTCAAAGGGATTCCGGACGGGCGTGTCCACATGGTCCGTCACATGATAATCCTCTGTCGCCCTTTCAAAGACGGAAATGCAGAGACGGCTGAACGAATCCGCATCACCCGACAGTAAAGAGGCTATCACGCGCGGGTAATGTTCGTATTCCAGCGCATGAACTTTCGCCGCCACATCGTCCGGCGTGTCTTCCGGCGAGACGGGACACGATACTTGAAAAATCACCGGCCCTTCGTCATACCGTTCGTTCACATAATGTATAGTGATACCGGACTCTTTTTCGCCGGCGGCCACCACGGCTTCATGCACATGCCTCCCGTACATCCCTTTCCCGCCGTATTTGGGCAGCAGGGCAGGGTGGATATTGACAATCCGGTTGGGATAGGCGTCCAGTATTTCTGTCGGAATCAGGTTCATAAAACCGGCCAGCACAATCCAATCGACCGCATATTCCCTCAGTTTTTCCAGGACGGGACGTCCTTCGGCAAAAGCCTGCCGCGAAAAAGTGACGGATGGGATGCCCAAACGGCTCATCCGTTCGTGTACATCCGCCTTCGGATTGTTTGAGACGAGCAATGACACTTCAATTTGTTGGTTCCCATAAAAATATCTCGAGATATTTTCCGCATTTGTGCCTGAACCAGAGG
Source organism: Tannerella sp. (assembly GCA_031275525.1). GTDB lineage: Bacteria > Bacteroidota > Bacteroidia > Bacteroidales > Tannerellaceae > Tannerella. Next base: position 3,821 of record JAISOP010000118.1, on the reverse strand, counting down.
CAAAAATCGCTACTTTTTTCATACTTTCCTTCTTAAGTTCATTGCACACTGAATTACGAAATGTGCATTTTTCCGCATTTTTCACCAAGAATTTGGGTGCTGTACCACAAAAAATGCTTTCCTTTGCACCGCAAAATTAAAACATATACGTAACTATAGTCTTAATTATTAATCTAAAAATTTGAAATTTATGTCTGAAATTGCATCCAGAGTAAAGGCGATTATCGTTGACAAACTGAGTGTCGAAGAGTCGGAAGTGACTAATGAAGCGAGTTTTACGAACGATTTAGGAGCGGATTCGCTTGACACGGTAGAATTGATTATGGAGTTTGAGAAAGAATTCGGAATATCCATTCCGGACGATCAGGCTGAGAAGATATCATCGGTCGGAGATGCGATAGCCTATATCGAGGCGAACGCAGTGAAATAATCATTCTTATGGGATTATGAAATTAAAAAGAGTCGTAGTAACAGGTCTTGGGGCAATTACACCACTGGGCAATACCATGCCGGAAACATGGGATGGGCTTGTCCGGGGAGTAAGTGGCGCAGGGCCTATTACTCAGTTTGATACCACTAAATTCAAGACCCGGTTTGCTTGTGAGGTAAAGGGATTCGAGCCGTTGAAATACATGGACCGGAAGGAAGCGCGCAAGTGTGACCGATATACCCATTTCGCCCTGATCGCGGCCGACGAAGCCGTAGTCGATGCGGGGATGGATTTTGAAAAGGAAAACAAAGACCGTATCGGCGTCATTTTTGCCACCGGTATCGGAGGCATTCGTTCGTTCGAGGACGAAGTCATGAACTATAACGTCGATGTGGGGCCAAAGTTCAACCCGTTTTTTATCACGAAAATCATTGCAGATATTGCCGCCGGACATATTTCTATGAAATATGGATTCCGGGGGCCGAATTTTGCCACGGTATCCGCCTGCGCGTCTTCGACGAATGCCATTGCCGACGCCTTCAACTACATCCGCTTGGGAAAAGCCGACGTGATCCTGGCCGGTGGCGCCGAAGCGACCATTGCCATGGTCGGGGTGGGCGGTTTCAATGCGATGAATGCGCTCTCGACCCGCAACGATTCGCCGGAAACGGCGTCGCGGCCGTTCAGCGCCAGTCGTGACGGGTTTGTGATGGGCGAAGGTGGCGCCTGTCTGGTGTTGGAAGAATTGGAACATGCACAGGCTCGCGGCGCAAAAATCTATGCCGAGGTGGTGGGCACGGGCCTTTCGGCCGATGCGTATCACCTGACGGCCAGTCATCCCGAAGGATTGGGCGCGAGATTAGTCATGCTGAACGCCCTGGAAGACGCCGGAATGAAACCCGATGAGATTGATTACGTCAATGTACACGGTACCTCAACGCCGGTAGGCGATATTTCCGAAGTCAAGGCCATCCTGAAAGTCTTTGGCGAACACGCCTATCAACTGAATATCAGTGCGACGAAATCCATGACCGGTCACCTGTTGGGCGCTGCCGGCGCACTGGAAGCCGCGGCTTCGATTCTGGCCGTAAAAAATGACATCGTTCCCCCGACTATCAATCATGCCGAAGGAGACAACGACCAGGAGATTGACTATAAGTTGAATTTTACCTTCAACACGGCGCAGAAAAGGGAAGTCAGAGCCGCCCTGTCCAATACGTTCGGCTTCGGCGGTCACAACGCCAGTGTGATTGTGAGGAAGTTTGAAAAATAAGTGTGCGCAGGCTTTATCTATATATAAAAAGGCTTTTTCTGCGAAAGAAGGAGCCTTACTTGTCCCTCTATAACATACTGGGTTTTTATCCCGGAGATATTCAACTCTACAGACAGGCTTTTACTCACCGTTCCACGCTTGTGGAGACCGACGAGGGACGGTGGAAAGATAACGAACGGCTGGAATTTCTGGGTGATGCGGTACTGAATGCGGTAGTGGCCGATATTCTTTACAAGAAATATCCGGACAGGAAGGAAGGATTCCTGACCAATACCCGTTCGAAGATCGTGCAGCGCGACAGCCTGAACCGCATCGCGCACGAAATGGAACTGGAGAGGATGATTGCTACCTCCTCGCGGCTCAATACCCATAACAATTATATTTACGGAAATGCCTTCGAGGCGCTAATCGGAGCGATCTACCTGGACCGGGGTTACCGGAAATGCTGCCGTTTTGTCGAGAAGCGAATCATCGAAAAATATATCCCGTTAGACAAAATCGCCCATAAGGAAGTTAATTTCAAGTCGAACCTGATTGAATGGAGCCAGAAGAACAAGTTGGAAATTTCGTTCGACCTGGTTGAAACCTTTACCGACCAGAACGGGAGTCCGGTTTTCCAAAGCCGTGTCTCCCTGCTGGGCACGTCCCTGGGGACAGGGATCGGATATACCAAGAAGGAATCTCAGCAGTCGGCGGCCAAGGTGGCCATCAAAAAAATCCGCAAAGACAAGGAAGTACAACTTTGGGTCAACCGGTTGAAGCAACAACAGTCGTCCATCGTCACGGGAAACGTTTCCCTGGCCGAAGATACGGGCAGGAACGATGCTGCGAAGGACGAATGACCCCGGCGGACGCGTACCGCTCGTTAGCCGTCCTTTTCCCCGAAAGAAATACCCATTCGCCGTCCCTGCACAATCAAGTCGTGGTCGGGTGTCACCCGTTTCAGTTTCCCGGACACCTCGGCAAGCGGTAGGGAACTGATCCGTCCGTCGCGCAGGCACACCATCCGGCCGAAGGCCTTTTCGACAATCAGTTCAGTGGCATGTCCCCCGAGCCGGGTCGCCAGGTTGCGGTCGAAGGGCGAAGGATTGCCGCCCCGCTGGATATAGCCCAGCACCGTTTCACGCGTTTCGATTTGCGTAGCCTCCTCGATGGACCGTTTGACATAATCGACCGGTCGTTTTTTTGAATTCACCCGGATGCCTTCGGCCAGCACCACAATCGAGTAGGGCTTGCCGCGGCGGGAACGCTCCAAAATCGCTTCATTCACTTTCCGGATGTCGAACTTGATTTCGGGAATCAGGATGACGTCGGCGCCACCGGCCATGCCGGCATACAGTGCAATCCAGCCGGCGTGATGCCCCATTACTTCCACGACCATCACCCGCTTGTGGGCGCTGGCGGTAGAATGGAGCCGGTCGATAGCTTCGGTCGCAATATTGACAGCCGTGTCGAACCCGAAGGTGATGTCCGTACCCCAGACGTCGTTGTCAATCGTTTTCGGTACGCCGATGACGTTCAAACCCATCCGGGAGAGTTTGTCAGCCGTTTTCTGCGTGCCGTTGCCGCCGATACATACTAAGCAGTCCAAGCCTAATGTATGGTAATGGAGGCCAATCATTTCCGGCTTGTTGTCCCGGTCCGGGGGGGCGGTCATTTTCCTGAACGGCTTCTCGCGCGAAGTCCCCAGAATCGTCCCACCCAAATTCAGGATGCCGGAAAGGCTGCGTTCGCTTAATTCTTCGACGTCGATATCCATCAGGCCGGCAAAACCGTTGTGAATACCCAGTACCGTCATGCCATAGTTCATAAGCGCCGTCTTGCCGACGCCACGGATGGTTGCGTTAATGCCCGGACAGTCGCCGCCGGACGAAAGGATACCTATTTTCATGCAAGCGTTATTTTTTTTCTTCACAAATTTACGGGAAAAACTCCGGACCGGCAAACGGCCCTGAAACAGGATGGAATTTGGCGGGAGGTTATAATCTCCGGCCAAAGATTATCATCCACGGAAGCGGTTGAAGAGATTTATATGCTGACTTACATCCGGTGTCCTATATCTTTTGATTGATGGAAACCTCTCAAATCCCCTAACGCTACGCTTCGCTCCGCAGAGAA